>NZ_BPRD01000028.1 GCF_022179745.1 Methylorubrum podarium | reverse complement strand
GCGCCTCCTCGACGAGGCGGTGCTTGATGCCCGGATAATGCACCTCGACGATGGCCTTCAGCGTCTCGGCGTCGGGGAACCGGATGTAGTGGAAGAAGCAGCGGCGCAGGAAGGCGTCCGGCAGCTCCTTCTCGTTGTTCGAGGTGATGATGACGATCGGGCGGTTTTCCGCGCGGATCGTCTCGCCGGTCTCGTAGACGTGGAACTCCATCCGGTCGAGTTCGGTCAGCAGGTCGTTGGGGAACTCGATGTCGGCCTTGTCGATCTCGTCGATGAGCAGCACCGGCCGGGCCGGGGCGGTGAACGCCTCCCACAGCTTGCCGCGGCGGATGTAGTTCGAAATGTCCGAGACCCGCGGGTCGCCGAGCTGCGAGTCGCGCAGCCGCGAGACCGCGTCGTACTCGTAGAGGCCCTGCTGCGCCTTCGTGGTCGATTTGATGTTCCAGGTCAGCAGCGGCGCGTTCAAGCCCCGGGCGATCTCCTCGGCCAGCACCGTCTTGCCGGTGCCGGGCTCGCCCTTCACCAGAAGCGGGCGCTCCAGCACGATCGCGGCGTTGACCGCCGTGGTGAGATCGGGCGGCGCGACGTAGGACTCGGTTCCGGTGAAGCGCATGGGGCCTCGCGTCGGGGAGGGGTTTGGGCCGGACTAACCCGACGCGAAGTGTCTCGGCAACAGGTCGGAGAGGCAGCTTCGGTGCTCTCCGCTTACAGCGTCTTCCCGTCATGCCACACGCAGTTGGTGGCCAGGATTCCCAGGTTCACGTCCGACTTCTGCGGCTGCGGCAGGGTCTTGCCGTCCATCGCGAGGTCGATCTTGATCTCGACCTGGCCCTTCGACTCGTTCGAGCGGCGGGAGAAGTAGCAATATTGCTGGAACGGCCGCTCCTCGTTGGCCTTGAAGTTCCAGCCGGTGACGATCTGCCCGTCGAGATAGGGCACCTGCTTGAACACCGTGAAGGTCGTGTTCACCGGGGCCTGCGAGGCCGGGGCCGCGTCGGTGCCGAGCTGCGCCTTGGTCGGCGTCGGGACGGCGTTGGCCTTCTGGGCCGGCAGAGCCTCGATCTTCAGGGTGTTGTCGGTCAGCGTGACCTCGCCCTTGGTCTTGAGGGTCACGTCGGCGAGGGCCGTCTGCATCGCGCTGGCGATCTTTTCCGCCGCCGAGTCGAACTGGTTCATGTAGGCGTAGCCGTAGCAGGCGGCGCCGATGCCGATCCCGGCGAGCGCCGAGAAGGCGCCGGCCCCGATCGACCGCAGCAGGAAGGCGCGGGCGAAGTGCATCCGCGCCTCCGCCCGCAGGCGGCCGTTGACGTGTTGCGCGAGCACGATGTTCTCGTGCGTGCCCTCGGTGTGGATGCTCATGGCCGGGCGCTCGACTTATGAACTTACGCGGTCACGCCGGTCGGGGCGTTGCCGGAGGTGTTGGCGGGCGGCGGAGGCGGGGGCACCACCGGGGCCGTGCGCCGCTCCAGCGGGATCACCGAGGCGTCGCGCGTCACCGGTCGCGGCTGGGCCAGCGCCATCTCCTGGCGCACGCCCTCGGCGATGGAGGCGAGCAGGTAGGGCGTGGCCTCCGGGTTCACGGCGGCGCCGAGGTCGTCCTCGTCCATGAAGGTCTTGCGCACCGAGACCGCCGAGAGCGCCAGGATCGTCGAGGCGAAGGCGGCGCAGAGCGCGGGCACGAACACGAAGATGCGCAGGAAGGCGTGGACCTGCGCGTCGCTCACGTCGATCGGATCGACGCCGTAGACCATGGCGGTGAAGGAGTGGAGCTGCGAGCGGTTGACCGAATTGCGGTAGGCCTGCTCGGCATCGGCGACCTTGCGGTCGGCGGCGCCCCGGTCGAGGAGGCCCCGCGCCTTGCGCGCCTCCTCCAGCTCCTTGACGATGGCGCTGCGGTCGGCGCCCGCCTTCGACACCGCGGCGTTGAGGGTCGCCGTGCGCGGGTCGGTGACGCATTTCAGGTTGGAGTAGCGCACGCCCCGGCTGTTGGTGCCGTAGACGCGCTCGCACCGCTGCGCCGGAAGGCCGGCGAGCTGCGAGGAATTCTCGGCCGAGCGCCGCTCGATCTGCTCCAACTCGGTCGTGTACTGCTCGACGCGGGCATTGGCGGCCGCGATGCGCGTGTCGATGCTGTCGCGGTCGGCCTGCGCGTCCTTGAGCGCGGTCTTGGCCTTGGCCGCATCCATCAGGCGCGGATGGAACATCATCTCGCCGAGCTGCGACACCGACTTGGTGGTCACGCCCGCGGCGAAGACGATGCCGATGATCGCCAGGCCCTTCACGAACCACGAGCGCTGCGTGCGCGCCAGGATGCCGAGCGGCACGCGGCACAGCTCCACCGCGGCGTAGACCAGCGGCGCGAGCAGCATGAAGTAGAACGCCCGGTCGTCGCCGTCGCTGTAATAGCCCGCGAACAGCCACGCGCCGGCGAGCGAGGCGCCGATCACCATGAACTCGACGAGGTAGGCGATGGCGACGTAGCCCCACTTGATGCGGTAGCCGCGCTCGATGTCGCGCTCGTGCTTCCAGCGCTGCTGGTCGAGCACCCAGTCGCGCCGCTCGCGCTGCACGTCCCGGTTCGGAGGCTGTCTGCGGAGGAAATTCATGCGCTTCTTGGACTGCTGCGGGCCTCCGGAGGCGGCGGACCCGCCACCTCCTAACATCGCGTTACCCGAGCGTAAGCGCGTATTGTGCCGAAGTTGTGCCGGCCACGGCGATGAGCGGTGGATGGCGGGGGAGCGTGTTCGCCCGGGCCGAGGCCGGGACGCGAAAACCGCCGGCGGGGCACGGAAAACGGTTGCTCCGCCACCGGCTCGCCGACCATGATGCGGCCGGACCCTCCCGCGGCATCGACGCTGCAGGGCGCCGGACCGCCCTCCTCCTTTTCAGGTGTCAGCGTACAGCCCCGATGACCGACCCCGTGCAGGCCGGAACCCAGATCGCCGCGCAAGCGGGCGCGCAGACGGGTGCATTTGCGGGCGGCTACCGGGAGGCGATCCTCTTCCTCGTCACGGCCGGCATCGTCGTGCCGCTGTTCCACCGGCTGCGGATCAGCCCGGTGCTCGGCTTCATCGGCGCGGGCGCGCTGCTCGGGCCGTTCGGCCTCGGGCGCTTCGCCGACGCGCATCCGTGGCTTGCCCCCTTCACCATCGGCAACCGGTCGGAAATCGCGCATCTCGCCGAATTCGGCGTCATCTTCCTGATGTTCATGATCGGGATCGAGCTGTCCTGGGAACGCCTGCGGGTGCTGCGCCGGCTCGTCTTCGGCCTCGGCGCGATCCAGGTGGCGGCCTCCGCCGCCGTGATCGCCGCGATCCTCGTCGCGCTCGCCCAGCCGGTGGCCGGGGCGGTGCTGGTGGGGCTGGCACTCGCCCTCTCCTCCACCGCGGTGGTGCTGCCGGTGCTCGCCGAGCAGAAGCGGCTCGGCACCCCGGCCGGGCGCACGAGCTTCGCGATCCTGCTGTTTCAGGATCTGGCGGTGGCCCCGATCCTGTTCGCCATCGCCGTGCTCGGCCGGAAGGACGGCGGCGATCTCGGCGGCGCGCTCGCCCTGGCGCTCGGTCAGGCGGCGATCGCCCTGGTGGTGATCGTGGTGGCCGGCCGCTTGGCGCTGCGCCCGCTGTTCCAGCTCGTGGCGCGCACCCGCTCGCCCGAACTGTTCATGGCCGCCTGCCTCCTCGTCATCGTGGCGACGGCGCTGGTCGCGGCGGGCAGCGGCCTGTCGATGACGCTCGGCGCCTTCGTCGCCGGGCTGCTTCTCGCCGAGACGGAGTATCGCCGGGCGATCGAGGCGACGATCGACCCGTTCAAGGGCCTGTTGCTCGGCGTGTTCTTCGTCTCGGTCGGCATGAACCTCGATCCGGCCCAGCTCGTCGCCGCGCCGGGCGCGATCCTCGGCCTGTCGCTGGCGCTGCTCCTGATCAAGGGCGCCGTGGTGCTGGCGGGGGCCCGCATCATGGGGATCTCCCGCGCGGTCGCCCTGGAGACGGCGCTGCTGATCGGCCCCGGCGGCGAGTTCGCCTTCGTGCTGATCGGCG
>NZ_BPRD01000027.1 GCF_022179745.1 Methylorubrum podarium | reverse complement strand
TCGTCGGTGCCGAGGATCGTGAAATCGGATTTGAGCCCGACGAGCTCCGCGTGGCGGCGCAGGATCTTGGTGCCGATGGCGTGGAAGGTGCCGAGCCAGGGCATGCCCTCGCCCGCCGGCCCGATCAGCTGGCCGATGCGGTGCTTCATCTCGCGGGCGGCCTTGTTGGTGAAGGTCACCGAGAGGATGTCGTAGGGCCGCGCCTTGGCCGTCGCGATCAGGTGGGCGATGCGCGTCGTCAGCACCCGCGTCTTGCCGGTGCCGGCGCCCGCGAGCACCAGCACGGGGCCCTCCGTCGCCTCCACGGCGCGGCGCTGCTCCGGGTTGAGGCCGGAGAGGTAGGAGGCGCCCTCGGGCCGCAGGGCGGCCATGGCGCGGGCGGCGATGGAGGTCGGGGCCGACGGCGCATCGTCGTCGGACGGGCGCGGCCGGATCGCGTCAGGCTCTTGCATCATGCGCGCATCCCTGGACCAAAAGGCGAACGCCGTCGAGACCCGATCCGGAACCGGCGGCCACCCTTACGCGTCACTCCGGCAACCTGAAACCGACACCGATGAAGGACACGAGGCCATGCGCGCCCCGTCTCTCGCCCTCCTGACCCTGCTCGCCGCCCTCACGCCGGCTCTCGCGCAGAGCCCCGGAAACCGCGGCGCCACCAGCCGGCAGAACGAGGGGTTCGAGTACCGCAATCAGAACCGCAACTTCGAGCAGCGTCAGACCTTGGAGAACAGCGCGGTCCGCAATCAGATCCAGCGCGCGCCGCTCAACGTCCCGCCGCCCGCCGGTCCCGCCTACGGCCCTCGGCGCTGACGAGGCGCTGACGACGGGCTGAAGCTTAAGCGCGAGGTGCGGGCGGGCCGCAGCTTGTGCTATGGCCGCGGGAACGGAGTTTTGCGCGCCTCCTCCAGGCTTCGTCCCTTCGGACGCGCGTGAGACGCGAACGGAGTCCTGCGGCCCGCAGGCCAGGCGGAAGCGATAACGGTGCGTGATATCCTGACCGCGCTCGCGGGCGCCGTCGTGCTGGTCCTCGTGGTGGCCCTGGCCGTGCCGCCCTTCATCGACTGGTCGGGCCATCGCGCGCTGATCGATCGCACGCTCACCGAATCCCTCGGCGCCGGTGCCCGCAGCGAAGGCGCGATCGACCTGCGCCTGCTGCCCTCGCCGCATCTCCGCCTCGCCCGGCTCCGGCTCGGCGCGGAGGACGGACCGACGCTGGACGCCCAGACCGTCGATGCGGAGATCGCCCTCGCGCCGCTGCTCAAGGGCGAGGTGCGCTTCGTCCAGACCTCGATCGAGCGCGCGCGACTCGTCCTGCCGGTCTCGGACGAGGCGCTGCTGCTGCCGCGCGACGCGCAGGCGCTCCGGCGCGACATCGTGATCGACGACCTGCGCATCCGGCGCCTCGCCGTCGCCACCGCGCGGGCCGGCGCACCGCCGCAGGAACAGTTCACCGCCGAGAACCTGCGGCTGCGGGCTCCGGCCCTGGCCGGCCCATGGCTGGCGGAGGGGACGGCGAAGGGAAGCCCGTTCCATCTCGCCACCAGCACGGCCGGCAGCGACGGCAGCTTCTCGATGAAGCTCACGGGCGGCGGCGACACCATGCCCCGCCTGGAGCTCGATGCCCGCATCGCCCTCAAGCCCGAAGAGGAAGCGGACGGCGGCCGGGCGCGCCGCGGCCTCGTGCCGGAGGCGGAAGGCACGGCCCGCCTCACCGTCGGACCGCCGGTCCAGCCGGCCGGCGCCGTCCTCCCGCTCACCCTGGCCGCAAAGTTCGAATCGCGCGGCCCCGTGGCTCAGGCGAAGTCGGTCGAGATCGAACTCGATCCCGGCGGCAAGGCGGCGCGGCTCTCGGGCAGCGGCCGCCTCGACCTGCGCGAGGCCCGTCTCGGCCTGACGCTCCGCACCCGTCGCCTCGACCTCGACGGCCTGCTCGTCTCCGGCGGTGGGCGCGGCCTGCTGGCGCAGGGACTGTCCTCCGGCGCCCTGACCCCGCCGATGCTGCTCGATCTCGACCTCGCCGCCGAGAGCGTGGCGCTCGGCCTGGACGACTGGACCGGCGTCGCGTTCCGCGGCACGTTCGACCGCGCGGGCGGGCTCGTGCTCCGGCGCTTCGAGGGCACGGCGCCCGGGTCGGCGAGCGTCGCGGCGACCGGCGAGGCCGAGCTGTCGGGCGCGCCCCGCTTCACCGGCCATCTCGATGTCGCCGCCCGCAACTCGGAGGCGCTCGGGCGCTATCTCGGCCGGATCGGCGCCGAGGCGAGCGTCGCGGCGATCCTCGACGGGCGCGCCTTCGAGCTCGGCACCGACCTTTCGGCGGCCGGCGGCGACCTCTCGCTGCGCAACCTGCGCCTCGCCCTGGGCGAAGCCCGCGTCACCGGCAATGCCCGCTACGTTCGAGCCGACGCGAACGGGCGCGGGCGCTTCGACGCGCAGCTCTCCGCCAGCGGCATCGACATCGCCGAACTGCCGCCGCTCGGAGACCTGATGTCGGGTCTGCACCGGCACGATCTCGGTCTGACGCTGCGGGCGCGCGACGTCCGCTACGGACCCTCCGGCGCCAATTCGGGCAACGGCACCATCGCGGTGAGCCTGCAATCGGACGGCGCGAGCCTTGTCGTCGACACCCTCGACATCGCCGACCTCGCGGGGGCGAGCGCGCAGCTCGCCGGGCGGATCGCGCCGGACGGGTCGGGCCGGATCGAGGGTCGCGTGACCGCCGGCAAGGCGGCGCCGCTGCTCGCTCTGCTGGAGCGCGGCTTCCTGCCCGAGGCCCGCCTCGTACCGCAGAGCTTCCGCCAGAGCGGGCTCGCCCTCGACCTGACCCTGGAGCGCGAATCGGGCGAAGCGGATGCGCTGCGTGCCCGCGCCAAGGGCCGGACCGGCGAGGGCGATCTCGACCTCGCGCTCCTGACCCGCGTCGGGCGGATCGACCGCCTCGATGCCACGCTGACGACGCCGAGGACCGGCCGCTGGTTCGGCCGCGACGACATCGCCGCCCTGCGCCAGCCCGGTCGGCTGCGGCTGACCGGGACCCGCTCCGCGGTCCAGGCCGGCCAGGACGGCGCGCCGCTCGCCCTCGACGTCGAGGGCGATCTCGCCGGCCTCGTCCTCTCGACCGCGCGCCCGATCCTGCTCGACGGCCTCGACCGTCCGCCGACCGGCGGGGCGATGCGGGTGCAGGCACCCGACCTCACGCCCTTCCTGATCCTTGCCGGCAGCGCCGCTCCGCCGGCCGGGCCGCTGCCCGCCTCGCTCACCGTCGACCTGTCGCGCCGGAACGCGGCTTTGCATGCCGATGTCTCGGGGCAGGTGGCGGGGAGCGATCTCACCGCCGCCCTCGACCGCGCGCCGGACGGTGCGCTCACCGGCACCGCGACGCTCAGTCGTCTGTCCCTGCCGGCGCTCGCGGCGGCGACGGTGCTGCCCGCCGACGGCAGCGGGCGCTTCACCGCCGTGCCTTCCCAGCCCCAGCTCAGCCTGGGCCTCAAGATCGGCCAGCTCGATCTCGGCCGGGGCCTCGTCGCCGAGGCGGCGAGCCTGACGGTCGTGCGCGAGGGCGACGCGCTGAGCCTGCGCGATCTCTCGGCCGGACTCGCCGGAGGACGGCTCGGCGGCACCGTCACCCTGGCCCGGCCGGCGGGCGGCGCCGCGCTGTCGGGCGAGGGCAGCCTCGACAATGCGGATCTCTCTGGGCTGATCGGGACCGGGCCGATCGCCGGCCGGCTCTCGGCGACCCTGCGGTTCGGCGCCACCGGCGTGAGCGTAGCCGCCCTGGCGAACGACCTCTCGGGCAACGGCGAGATTCGGCTTGCCGACCTCGTGCTCCCCGGCGCCGACGCGGGCGCCCTCGACCGGGCGCTCGGCAAAGCTCTGGTCGAGGACGATCCGTTGCGCGAGGGCCGGCTCCAGGCGCTCGTGTCGGAAGAGCTCTCGACCGGACCGCTCCGGGCGAAGGGACCGGTCTCCGCAGCCTTCACCCTGTCGAGCGGCACGCTGCGCACGGGGCCGTTCGGGATCGATCTCGGTCCGGCACGCTGGAACGGCACGCTTCAGGTCGATCTGCGCAACCGGAGCCTCGACGCCCGCGGCGCCCTGACGGCAGCGGCCGGGCCGAAGGGCTGGTCCGGGGCGTCGCCCTCGATCCAGCTCGGGTTCGCCGGCCCGCTCACGGCACCCGAGCGGCGGCTCGACACGGCGCCGCTGACCACTGGGCTCGCCGCCCTCGTCCTCCAGCGCGAACTCGAGAAGATCGAGCTGTTCGACGCCGACCAGAGCGAGCGCCAACGCCGCCGCGCCCGGATCGAGATGGACCGCGCGCGGGTCGCGGCCGAGGAGGCGGCGCGGCAGGCCCGGATCAAGGCGCAGCAGGCCGCCGAGGAGGCGACGCGCCAAGCCCGCCTGCGGGAGGCGGAGGAGGCCGCCCGCCGCGCCCGCATGGAGGCCGAGCCGGCCCCCTCGGCACCGGAGGCGCCGCCCCTCGACATCAGCCCGCCCGGCGTCAGGCCCTGAGAGCTCACTGACTGGCTGATCCTATCAAACCCCCTCATCCTGAGGTGCTGCGAAGCAGCCTCGAAGGAGGGCTCCAGGGATCGCGCGACATCTGGAGCCCTCCTTCGAGGCTTCGCTTCGCTCCGCACCTCAGGATGAGGGGCAGGACTGGAACGATCGCGCCTTCGAGTCGCCTCGGTGTCGAAGAGATCGAGTGAAACAGGTTCTGAGAGTCGTTGGCGCCGGAACGGCGAAACGGGTCGAAGTCGCTGACGTCGGGAGGCAGAAAATCGGCCTGTCGGAAGACAGAGAGGGTGCTACTCTCTCCCATGGTCCAGGGCCCCATGTCCGCTCCCCGCTTTCAGGCTCCCTACGCTCCGGATGACGCCGCCCTGGCCGAAGCGCTGCTGCGCGAGGCGCCGCTCCCGGCCGGCGCGGAGGCGGCGGTCGATCGGCTCGCCTCGGACCTGATCGAGGCGATCCGCGCGGATGCCGGCCACGGCGCGGTCGAGGCCCTG
Source organism: Methylorubrum podarium (assembly GCF_022179745.1). Classification (GTDB taxonomy): domain Bacteria; phylum Pseudomonadota; class Alphaproteobacteria; order Rhizobiales; family Beijerinckiaceae; genus Methylobacterium; species Methylobacterium podarium. Next base: position 3,351 of record NZ_BPRD01000027.1, on the reverse strand, counting down.
CTGCGGGAATACGCCCTGACGACCCGCGAGGGCCTCGCCCTCATGAGCCTCGCCGAGGCGCTGCTGCGGGTGCCCGACCCGGCCACCGCCGACCGGCTGATCGCCGACAAGCTGCGCGAGGGCGATTTCGCCCACCACGCGGTGCGCTCGGAGAGCGGGCTCACCCATGCCGCGTCCTGGGCGCTCGGTCTCGGCGCCCGCATCGTCGGCCCGCAGGACACGCCCGAGGCGACGCTGGGCGGCATGGTCCGCCGCCTCGGCCGCCCGGCCGTGCGCGCGGCGGCGCACCGGGCGATGCGGGTGATGGGCGGCCAGTTCGTGCTCGCCGAGGAGATCGGCGCGGCGCTCAAGCGCGCCGGCTCGGGCGCCGCCCGGCGGTCGCGCTACTCGTTCGACATGCTGGGCGAGGGCGCCCGCACGGCCGACGACGCGGAGAGCTACCGCCAGGCCTATGTCCGCGCCATCGCGCGGATCGGCCGCGAGGCCGGCAACGCACCGTTGCCGGCCCGGCCAGGCATCTCGGTCAAGCTCTCGGCGCTGCATCCGCGCTACGCGCCGACGCAAGCCGCGCGGGTCATGGCCGAGCTGGTTCCGGTGGTGCGCGACCTTGCCCGCGACGCCCGCGCCCACGACCTCAACTTCACCCTCGATGCCGAGGAGGCGGAGCGGCTCGAACTCTCCCTCGACGTCTTCGCCGCCGTGCTGGCCGACCCGGCGCTCGCCGGCTGGGACGGGTTCGGCCTCGCGATCCAGGCCTATTCGAAACGCTGCCTGCCGCTGATCGACCACGTCGCGGCGCTCGCCGAGCGGTACGACCGCCGGCTGATGGTGCGCCTCGTCAAGGGCGCCTACTGGGACACCGAGGTGAAGCTCGCCCAGATGCAGGGGACGGCCGACTATCCCGTCTTCACCCGCAAGGCGATGACGGACCTGAACTACCTGGCCGCCGCCCGGCGTCTTCTCGCCCACCGCCCGCGGCTCTACCCGCAATTCGCCACGCACAACGCGCTGACGGTGGCGAGCGTGCTCGGCTTCGCCGGGCACATCGACGGGCCGGCGACGGACGAGGCGGGGTTCGAGTTCCAGCGCCTGCACGGAATGGGCGAGGCGCTCTACCAGCGGCTCGCCGAGCGCGCGCCCGGCATCGGCCAGCGCGTCTACGCGCCGGTCGGCGGCCACCGCGAATTGCTCGCCTATCTCGTCCGCCGGCTGCTGGAGAATGGCGCGAATTCCTCCTTCGTCGCCCGCGCCGCCGATCCCGCGGTGCCGGTGGCCGAGCTTCTCGCCCAACCCCAGACCCTGGTCGAGACGCCCTCGCAGGCCCGGCATCCCAAAATCCCGCTCCCGCGCGACCTGTTCGGGCGCGGGCGGCGCAACTCGCCGGGACTCGCCTTCGGCGACGGCGCGTCGCTCCGGCGGCTGACCGAGGCCGTCGCGTCGGCCGCCGGCCCCGCCGAGGCGGCGCCGATCATCGACGGTGCCACCGGGGCCGGCCGCGCCCGGCCGGTGGCGAGCCCCATCGACTCCGCCACGCTCGGCAGCGTCGTCGAGGCGGATCCCGCCACCGCGTCCCTCGCCATGGAGGCCGCCGCCCGCGGCTTTCCCGCCTGGGCCGCGACGCCGGCCCGCGAGCGGGCGGCCTGCCTCGAGCGGGCGGCGGAGGCCTTCCTGCGGGAGCAGGGCCGGCTCCTTCACCTGCTGCAGGCGGAGGCCGGCAAGACCCTCGACGATGCCTTGGCCGAGTGGCGTGAGGCGATCGACTTCCTGCGCTACTACGCGGCGCAGGGGCGTGACCTCTTCTCCGAGCCGGAGAACCTGCCCGGCCCGGCGGGCGAGGCCAACAGCCTGAGTCTCGTCGGGCGGGGCGTGTTCGTCGCCGTCTCGCCCTGGAATTTTCCGCTCGCCATCTTCACGGGGCAGGTCGCGGCGGCGCTGATGGCGGGCAATGCCGTCGTCGCGAAGCCCGCGCCGCAGACGCCGCTGGTGGCGGATCTCGCCGTGCGGCTGCTGCAGGGGGCCGGCATTCCGGGCAGCGCCCTGCATCTCGTTCCCGGCGGCCCCGAGACCGGAGCCACGCTGATGGGGCATCCGGCGCTCTCCGGTGTCGTCTTCACCGGCTCGACCGCGACCGCGCAGCGGATCAACCGGGCGCTCGCCGCCCGCGACGGCGCGATCCTGCCGCTGATCGCCGAGACCGGCGGCATCAACGCGATGATCGTCGATGCCACGGCGCTGCCCGAGCAGGTGGCCGACGACGTGGTCACCTCGGCCTTCCGCTCCGCCGGCCAGCGCTGCTCGGCCCTGCGCCTGCTCCTGGTGCAGGAGGACGTGGCCGACCGGATGATCGCGGCGGTGGCCGGCGCGGCGCGAGAGCTCGCAGTCGGCGATCCCCGCGATCTCGCCACCGATCTCGGCCCGGTCATCGACGCGGAGGCCAAGGGGCGGCTCGACGCGCATATCGCAGCCCTGTCCGCCTCGGCGCGCCCGCACTTCGCCGGGCGGTCGCCGGGCGGATTGTACGTGGCGCCCCACCTCTTCGAGATCGGCGGCGTCGCCGACCTGCGTGAAGAGGTGTTCGGGCCGATTCTCCACGTCGTCCGCTACCCGGCGGACGGCCTCGCGCGGGTCGTGGACGAGATCCGGGCCGGCGGCTACGGGCTCACCCTCGGTATCCACTCGCGCATCGAGGAGGCGGCGGAGCGGATCGCCGAGGCCCTGCCGCACGGCAACGTCTACGTGAACCGCAACATGATCGGCGCGGTGGTGGGTAGCCAGCCCTTCGGCGGCACAGGTCTCTCCGGCACCGGCCCGAAGGCCGGCGGACCCCACTACCTCGCCCGCTTCGCCACCGAGCGGACGCTGACCGTCAACACCGCGGCGGCGGGCGGCAGCGTCGGGCTCATTACCCTCGACGGCTGAGGCGTCAGTCTTCCGCGACCCGCGCGACCGGACGGTCGCTGCCCTGCGCGGTCTCGTCGTGCCATTGCCCGCTGCCGTCCTGGTAGCGAATGCCCTCGGTCGAACCCGGCACCTGCTGCTCTGCAGCCGCGGCCTGGGCCGCCTGGAGCGCCTCCTGGCGGCTCGGGAAGGTCTCGGAGAAGACGTCCCCGACCTTGTAGGCGAAGCCGCCGTCGTGCTCGACGATGTGATAGGTCACTTCGGTCATCGCAAAAAATCCCGTTCGTTTCCGGCGCGCATTGCTCGCGCGTGCTGGAGCCCGAACTGGTCGAAATGCCGGAGGTTCCGTTTCCCCGGCCTCAATGCCGCGTCGGCGCCCGGCGCGGGATGCGCGCCACCGCGGCCTCGCAGCCGGCGATCAGCGAGCCGCGCACGTCGTCCGGATCGAAGCCG
>NZ_BPRD01000026.1 GCF_022179745.1 Methylorubrum podarium | reverse complement strand
CTCGGCCTCGGCCTGCGCGCCGGCGACCGGGTGATGATCCGCATGGGCAACGAGACCGATTACGTGCTGGTCTATTTCGGCGTGCTCGCCGCCGGCCTCGTCGCCCTCCCCTCCTCGCCGCAGCTGACGGCCGACGAAGCGGCCTTCCTGATGGAGAATGCCGGCGTCGCCGCCGTGGTGACCGGCGAAGGCTTTTCCGATTCTGGCGCAGGCGCTCCCGCGGGCTGTCTCCGGCTCGACTCTCAAACAATCGCTGCGATGAAGGCGGGCGAGCCGCTCGCCGACTACGCCGACACCGCCGCCGACGATCCGGCGACCCTCGTCTACACCTCCGGCACCACGAGCCGCCCGAAGGGCGTGCTCCACGCCCATCGTGCCATCTGGGGCCGCCGGCCGATGCACGCGCACTGGCTCGGCCTGACCGAGTCCGACGTGATGCTGCATGCCGGTACCATGAACTGGACCTACACGCTCGGCGTCGGCATCACCGACCCCTGGGCCTGCGGCGCGACGACCGTGCTCTACAACGGCCCGCGCGACCGCGGGATCTGGCCGCGCCTGATCGCCGAGCAGGGCGCGACGATCTTCGCGGCGGTGCCCAGCGTCTACCGCCAGATCCTCAAATATGCCGACCTCGCCGAGCACGACCTCTCGCGGCTTCGCCACGGCGTCACCGCGGGCGAAGCCCTGTCGGCGGACCTTCTCGAGGCCTGGACGCGGGCCACGGCCAAGCCGCTCTACGAGGCGCTCGGCATGAGCGAGATCTCGACCTACGTGTCGAGCGGCCCGACCATCCCCGTCCGCCCCGGCTCGCCCGGACGACCGCAGCCGGGCCGCCGGGTGGCGATCCTGCCGGTCGAGGGTCCGCCCGAGCCGCTGCCGGCCGGCGAGACCGGCCTGCTCGCGGTCCACCGCTCCGATCCCGGCCTGATGCTCGGCTATTGGCAGCGGCCGGAGGAGGAGGCGGCGGTGCTGCGGGGCGAATGGTTCGCCGGGGGCGACCTCGCGCGCCTCGATGCGGACGGATACCTCTGGTTCCAAGGCCGCAACGACGACCTGATGAACGCCATGGGCTACCGCGTCTCGCCGGTCGAGGTGGAGGGCGTGCTGGCCGCCCATCCCGACATCGCCGAGGTCGGCGTGACGGAGCTGGCCGTTCGCCCGGATCTGCGGGTGATCGCCGCCTTCGTGGTGCTCCGCCCCGGCGCCGAACCGGACGAGGACGCCCTGCTGGCGTGGTGCGGCGAGCGCCTGGCCGCCTACAAGGCGCCGCGCGCCGTCCGCTTCCTCGACGCGCTGCCGCGTACCGCCAACGGCAAGGTCCAGCGCAAGCGGCTGGCGGGCGCCGCCGGATAAACGACACTCCGCCGTGGGGGACGCCGGTTCGACGCAGCAATGCGTGTCGAGCCGAAGACTTCGCGCCGTGCTTGTTCATGCGGAACCCGGCCGGTACAGCGTTGGCGCCGCGCGTAACGAGACTCATGGCCCCGCTCCCGCTCTCCGTCTTCATCATCGTCAAGAACGAAGTCGATCGCATCGGTGCGACCATCGCGGCCGTGCGCGAGCTCGCCGACGACATCGTCGTCGTCGATTCCGGCTCGACCGACGGGACGCAGGCGCTCGCCACCTCCCTCGGGGCTCGGGTGATCCACAACGACTGGCCGGGCTACGGCCGGCAGAAGCGCTTCGCAGAGGGCCAGTGCCGCCACGACTGGGTGTTCAACCTCGACGCGGACGAGGTCGTGCCCGCCGACCTCGCCGAGCAGATCCGCGCCGTCTTCGCCGACGGGGAGCCCGCGCATGCCGCGTGGAGCATCGCCATCGCCGAGATCTTTCCGGGCGAGACGCGCCCCCATCCCTGGGCCTACGTCCTGACCCCGGTCCGGATCTACCGGCGGGATCGCAGCACCTACTCCACCTCGCCGGTCCACGACCGCGTCGTCCTGGGGCCGGGCGTCACCGTGGGGCGGATCAAGGGGCGCATCCACCACTTCTCGGTGCGCTCGCTGGGCGACCAGCTCGACAAGCTCAACCGCTATTCGGACCAGCAGGCCGACGACCTCGACGCCCGCGGCGTGACGATCCCGGCCTGGCGCCTCTACGTCGAATTGCCGGGCAACTTTCTGAAGGCCTATTTCGGCCGCCGCCACTTCGTGCGCGGCGCCTACGGCTTTCTCACGGCGATGAACTACGCGATCTCCCGCCACCTGCGCGTGGCCAAGCATTACGAGCGCCGCGTCACAACCCCGCGCCGACCGGGTTGACCCGCCGCCCCGGAGCTTCTACAGCCGACCTGCGGGGAGACGTGGCCGAGAGGCTGAAGGCACTCGTTTGCTAAATGAGCATACCCCTAATAAGGGTATCGAGGGTTCGAATCCCTCCGTCTCCGCCACATATCCCATAACCTCTCGTGCTGTCGGAATTGCACAGATCCCGCGCAGTTCTTGTGCCGTGCCTGCTCCGACAAAATTCCACGAAGCCATGAGCCGGTGGGGCTTTCCAATCGAGGGCAGACTTTGTGTTCCCGCCACGGTCGACAGTGCTAGCACAATTGGCAGCGAGCGCTGAGCCGCCGGACAACAAGCATCGTTGAGCGGAACCGCTCTCGGCTCATCGTAACGCCGATGCCATCCGTGATGCGAATGTCAGCGTAGCCCTTGTTGGCCCAGTCGTCAGCGAGGCACATCGCGCTCGCGGCAAGGCTACGCATTGCCTCCTTGTGATGTCCGCGATAGTTCGCCGAGACGGTAAAGCGAGGTGGTCTAGCGGAAGGCATCTCGTAACCTCATAGAAGCCTGATTGCTTTAGAGGACGTGGGCACGGCTGCGATGTCATCTTCCGCACACGTGAAATCGGGAGCGGTCGTGAGCGTTGGGCGGGGGCTGAACGGCTCGAAAGCAAGGCGAACGAAATCTGTCGCAGACCCGAAGACGTGATCGACCACGCGATACCCCCGATCGGCGAGATCGGCCGCTGGCACTCTTCGTGCACACGCCGATCACGCTACTGGCACCCTGCCAAATATCTCTAGGTTGAGCGTCCACCCTAGGGTGGAGACGGGATGGTAGAGGTTTAGGCTTGTAATTCGGCCACAGCCGGCGCGTATCTTCGTCGGGCCTGTCGGAGGTGACGTTGAGCGACCCAGATCCCGCCGCCCTGTCCGCCGTGATCGCGCGGATGTACGATGCGGCTGTTGATCCCAAGCTTTGGCCCGACGCCATTGAAAGTATATGTCTATTCGTCGGCGGCAATCAAGCCTTGATGTACTGGCACGACGCGCTCAAGCCGGAAGTCGATACGCTATTTCGATTTAACGACGATCCCTATTACAGCAAGATCTACCTGGAACAATACGCAGCTCTCAACCCGCTCTTTCCAGCATTTGCCTTCGAACCTGTCGGTGCCGTCATGGCCGCGAGCGATGTGGTGCCGAATGCGGAGATGGAACAGACCCGCTTCCATCGAGAATGGCTGCTGCCGCAGGAGATGACCGATTCGCTGGGGATCGTTCTCGAGAAGGAGGCGACCCGCGCCGCCTTCCTGACCGTTCAGTGGCAGAGGCGGCCGATCGATCAGGCGGCCCGGCGGAGGATGGCCCTGCTCGCCCCCCATCTCCTGCGGTCGGTCGCGATCGGGCGACTGTTCGTGAGCAGCCGTCGGCGCGAGGCCGCCCTGACCGGGACGCTCGACCAGATCGAGGCCGGCGTGTTTCTCGTCGCCGAGACCGGACGCCTCGTCCTCGCCAACGCGCGCGGTCAGCGCATGATCGAGGAGGGACGCCTTCTGCGCGACGTCGGCGGACGCTTGCGGGCGACCTCGACCGCGGCCGACCGCGCCATCTTCGACCATCTGCGCACCCTTGGTGGACGCAACGGAAGTCCCATCGACGATCACGCGATCCCGCTGTCGGCGCCCGGGGACGGCAGCTGGACGGCGATCGTCATGCCCCTCTCCGACGACCGCCTCGGCCCTGAGAGAGAGCCGCGAACGGCGGTCGCGGCCATCTTCGTGCGATCACCGCAACCGGCCGTCGCCAGTCCGCTGGAAGCGTTCGCCCGACGGCACCATCTGACGGCCAGCGAGATCCGCGTGGTCGAGGCGACGCTGCGCCTGAACGGCCTCGACGCCATCGCCGACGCCGTCGGCATCGCGCGCTCGACCGTGAAGACGCACCTGAACCGCGTCTACGGGAAATCCGGCACCAAGAACCAGGCCGAACTCATCAAGAAGATCGCCGGGTTCGCCGCCTAGGACCGAAATCGGGACCGAGCTGCTGGTTCGGAATACTGAATCGCCGGGCCCGCAGGCTCCGCCCGATCCCGGCTCGAAGCGACGCGCCGGCGTCCTCCCCGTCGTCGTGAAGGCGCCTCAGACTGCGGTCCGGGGCGCTCATGGGGACGGCGGGCGTGACAGCCGAAACGCCACGTCCGCTCGCGCGCGGCCTATTGCGGCGCGAAAGGAACCTGGAACCCGCCCGTCCCGGTCGTTTTCTTCGGCGGGTGTGCCTTGGCCAGGTAATCGAGGACGACCCGGCGCTCGTCGTCGTCGAGCTTCGCCATGCCGTGCTTCTCGCTCATGAGCGTGATGGTCTCGTCCCAGCGTTCACGGCTCAAGCCCTGCGCCGCGACCAGCCGGTAGGCGTGGCAGGCGGAGCAGGTGCCGAATGCCTCGTCGCGTCCGGGCGCGGCGGGAAGGGATTCGGCACTCTCCTCCCGCGGTGCCGCCGGCTGAGCCGAGATCGGTGTCGAGACCGCGCCGAGCACGAGCGCGGCAACGGCGATCAGGGAGCGGATCGGCATCGGCTCAGCCCACCAGGATCGCGATACGGTGCTGGGCATTGCCGCCGTAGCCTTGCGGGTTCCAGTTGGTCGCCAGGGTCGGCTGCGTCCGGCCGTTGGCGTCGGTCGCGCGGGCGAAGATCTCGTAGTAGCCGTCCGACGGAAGTCTGAGCCGGGCCGTCCAGCGGTGCCAGTCGTAGCGATTCTTGAGCGCCGCGAGCTTGGCCTCGCTCCAGGTCTGACCGCCATCGATGCTGACATCGACGCGGGCGATCGGAACGTCGCCACCCCAGGCCGCGCCGCGCAGATCGAGATCGTGCGCGCCCGCTGGCAGCCGCGTGCCGTTCGCCGGCGACGTGGTCACGGCCCTGACCGGCATCGATTCGAGGATGCGGAAGGGTACGCCGTCGCCCTTGGAGCCGGGCACCAGCGGCCGCTCGGGCAAGCGGTACGAGTGACCGGTCATGCCCTGGCCGTCGTGCTCCCGGTCGCGCAGGGTGATCCGCGTCAGCCATTTGTGGGACAGCGAGCCCGGCCATCCGGGCACGACGAGCCTCAGGGGGCCGCCGTGGATGTTCGGCAGCGGCTCGCCGTTCATCGCGAAGACCAGCAGGTTGTGCTCCTCCATCGCCTTGGCGACGGGCATGCCGCGCGACAGGCTCTCCTTCTTGGCGTCGCCCGAGAGATGGGGGTCGGCGCCGTGATGGGCCGTGTACTGCGCCGACGGCTTGACCTTCGCCGCCCGGAGCACCTCGTTCAGCGGGATGCCGGTCCATTCCGCGCAGCCGGCCCCGCCGTTGGTCCACTGGTTGCCGCGCGCCGGCGGCTGGAAGAACGACCGGCCGTTGCCGCCGCATTCCAGCACCATGCGGTAGGTCCTGGGCTTGAAGCGCTCCTTCAACTCCTTGAGCGAGAGGACCAGCGGCGCCTCGACCTCGCCATCGATCGTCAGCGACCAGTTTTCCCGATCGGCCGCCGCGTCGGGCACCTGCCCGTTGCAGCGGATGAAGAACTTCGAGATCGGGGTGGTGTCGTCGTCGAGCAGGTGCGCCGGCGTCTCCGCCACCAGAGGCCGATCGCCGAGGCTCGTCAGCCCGGAATCTTTGCCCTCGAAAGCGAAGGAGGCGGAATCGGCGGCGGCGGCCGGCTTCGCCTCCTGCGCGCGGACGGAGCCGGCCGTCATCACCGTCCCGGATCCGAGTGCGGCGCCTGCAAGTCCGGCCCCGGCGAGGAAGCCGCGCCGGTCGAGGCCGGCCGTCTGCACCGGGATCGTCGGTGCGTCGTCGCGCTTGGCAGTCATGACATCCTCCCTCGGATCGTTGCGGCCGACGAGCGGAATGTCCCCTCCGCCTCGTGCCGTCCCGGCTGGGCGAGCCGCCGGGACAGGAAGAGACGTACGCAAGACGGCTCGAACCCGCCATGATCTAGCCACTCCACCGAAGTCTTGTAAATGATATATGAGCTTGCTTGAGCCAGACGAGCTTGCTATGAAGGTCGCGGCATTCTGCCGTCGACGCGCGAGTTCAGCCGGGAGAGCCGGCTTCGGGCTTGCCAACCGAGACGCAAGCCATCAGGGCCCGTTCACGGACCTTCCGGACACCTTTTCGCTGGATCTTCGGCTCAATACGTCTGAAGATTATCGTCGCGGCGTACGGCCGTGCCGAAGCGCAAATAGAAACAAGACATAGCTCGCAAAAGATCGTGGCCTGAGCCGCGGCGCAGGGAGGAGCGTATGGACTTGAATCAACCGCTGTTGGAAGTCGACGGCGTTACGCTGCGGTACAAGACGCCGCATCACCTGATCACTGCGACCTACAAGGTCAGCTTCGACGTTCTGCCGGGCGATCGTTTTGTTCTGCTCGGCCCATCCGGCTGCGGAAAGTCGACGCTCCTCAAGGCGGTCGGCGGCTACATGGCGCCGACCGAGGGCGAGATCCGGCTGAAGGGCCAGGTCGTGACCGGTCCGGGTCCGGATCGGATGATGGTCTTCCAGGAATTCGATCAGCTCCTGCCCTGGAAGACGGTCAAGCAGAACGTCGTCTTCGCCCTCGAAGCCTCCGGCCGCCTCACCGGCCGCGCCGCCGAGGAACGGGCGATGGCCTATATCGACAAGGTCAACCTCACGAAGTTCGTCGACAGCTATCCGCACATGCTGTCCGGGGGCATGAAGCAGCGCGTCGCGATCGCCCGCGGGATGGCGATGGAGCCCGACATCCTGCTGATGGACGAGCCCTTTGCGGCCCTCGACGCCCTCACGCGACGGCGGATGCAGGACGAGCTCCTCGCCCTCTGGGACGAGACCCGCTTCACCGTCCTTTTCGTCACCCACTCCATCCCCGAAGCGATCAAGATCGGCTCGCGGATCCTCCTGCTCTCGCCGCATCCGGGCGAGGTGAAGGCCGAATTGAACAGTGCGGTCTCGCCGGGAGAGCAGGCGGGCCTCGAGAGCCGCATCCAGCAGATGCTGTTTGCGGAGGAGATCAAGGAGGCGGAGAATGTCTAGCGCGAATGCCCTCGCCGAGGCTGTGCCCATGGCCCCCTCGCGCCCCGAGATCGTCCGCGAGCGGCTCTCCGCGCAGGGCGGCACCATCGTCGAGAAGCCGCTGACGACGCTGGAACTGCTCTACAACCAAGCCTGGCTGCGCAAGATCCTCATCCTGGCCGTACTGGCCTCGATCTGGGAGATCTACGGGCGGTACCTCGACAACGATCTTCTGTTTCCGACCTTCACCTCGACGCTCGCGGCCTTCTTCCGCGGCATGGCGGACGGGACGCTGCCCCTCCGGGCCTGGGGATCGGTGAAGATCCTGCTGGTCGGCTACGGAATCGGGATCGTGCTCGCGACGGTGCTGACGGGCCTCGCCATCGCGTCGCGGATCGGCACCGACTTCCTCGAAACCATGACGTCGATGCTCAATCCGCTGCCGGCGATCGCATTGCTGCCGCTGGCACTGATCTGGTTCGGCCTCGGCAACGGAAGTCTCGTCTTCGTGCTGGTGCATTCCGTTACCTGGGCGATCGCCCTCAACACGCATTCCGGCTTCCTCTCGGTGAGCCGGACGCTGAAGATGGTCGGACGCAACTACGGCCTCAGCGGTGCGAGCCTCATCCGGAAGATCCTGATCCCCGCGGCGTTTCCCAGCATCCTCACCGGCCTGAAGGTCGGCTGGGCCTTCGCGTGGCGCACGCTCATCGCGGCGGAACTCGTCTTCGGGGTCTCGTCGGGCTCCGGCGGTCTCGGCTGGTACATCTTCGAGAACAAGAACATGCTCGACATTCCGAACGTGTTCGCCGGGCTCCTGACCGTGATCCTGATCGGCCTCGTCGTCGAGAACCTGATCTTCCAGACGATCGAGAGCCACACCATCCAGCGCTGGGGCATGCAGGCCTGACGCGCCAACCAGGCATCATTCGAGAGCGATCGTCATCCCGAGGTGTCGGCAGCACCTCGGGATGACCTTTGCCGGCCAGCGCCAACACCCAAGTCGGGACGGTCTTCCGTCGGCCGCGGGCCTGCGGCTCAGGGGCATCCGAACGCCACCGCCCTCACACCCCGCTCAAGTCATGTATATGACATATTAATGTTGACAGCCTCCGGCCTGGGCGTATCCTCGGCGCGACGCTGACGGCATCGACAGATCGGCGCGAAACTGGTGAGGAACGCCATGACGGCACGGAACATGATCCGGCTCGTCGGCACGGTCGCGGCTTTGTGGGCGGCGCTCGGCGCGGCCTCGGCCGAGGTATCGACCGTCCGGCTCGCCAAGCAGTTCGGGATTTCCTACCTGCCGCTGACCGTGATGGAGGAGGAGGGCCTGCTGGAGAAGCAGGCCAAGGCCCGCGGCCTCGACATCAAGGCCGAGTGGCTGCGCTTCACCGGCGGCTCCGGCATGAACGAGGCCCTGCTCTCCGGCAATCTCGATCTCGCCGCCGGCGGTGTCGGCCCGTTCCTGACGATCTGGGGCCGCACGCAGACCAACATCAAGGTCAAGGGCGTGGCGGCCCTGAACGCGATGCCGCTCTGGCTGGTCACGGTCAATCCCGACGTGAAGTCGATCAAGGATTTCGGGCCGAAGGACAAGATCGCGCTCCCGACCGTGAAGACCTCGATCCAGGCGATCACCCTGCAGATGGCCGCCGAGCAGGCGTTCGGGGCGGGCCAGCAGGGCAAGCTCGACCCGCTCACCGTCTCGATGGGCCATCCGGACGCGCAGACCGCGATGCTGGGCGGCCGCTCGGAGATCACCGCGCATTTCGGCGCGCCGCCGTTCCAGGAACTGGAGCTCAAGGATCCCCGCGCCCGCAAGGTGCTCGACAGCTTCGACGTGATGGGCGGGCCGCACACCTTCAACCTCGTCTGGGCCTCCGGCCGCTTCATTACGGCGAACCCGAAGGTCACCGCGGCCTTCCTCGCAGCGCTAGAGGACAGCCTGAAGCTGATCCGCGACGACCCGAACCGGGCCGCCGCGCTCTGGATCAAGGCCGAGGGGGCGAAACTCTCGCAGGAGGAGGCGGTCGCGATCATCCGCGCGCCGCAGAACGAGTGGACGACCGCGCCGAAGCGGATGCTCGACTACCTCGGATACATGAACCGCGCCGGGCTGGTCTCGGCCAAGGCGAGCGCCGAGAGCGAGCTGTTCTTCCCCGCCTCCGAGACCGGTGCCCCGAAGGAGGCCGCGCGGTGACGGCGCCCGTCGATCACGCCGCCGCCGCACGGGGCGCCACCGAGGCGTTGCGGGTCCGCATCCGGCGCGGGGACGGCATCGAGGACTTCGCCGTGCCGCGGCGCGCCAACCAGACCGTGCTCGACGTCGTCACCGAGATCCAGCGCGAGCAGGATCCGACGCTGGCCTACCGCTTCGCCTGCCGGGTCGGCATGTGCGGCTCCTGCGGCATGACGGTGAACGGGCGCCCGCGCTGGACCTGCCGCACCCGGGTCGCAGCCGTGGCCCCGGAGGGCGAATTGCTGCTGGAGCCGCTGCGCAACCTGTCGGTGGTGAAGGATCTCGCCGTCGACATGGAGCCCTTCTTCGAGAAGTGGCGCCGCGCCCACGGCTATTTCGAGCCGGGCGAGAATCCGCCGGACGATTTCGCAACGGTGCTTCCCGATTCCGCGGAGCGCCGGGAGGCGGATGCGGGCATCGAGTGCATCAATTGCGGCGTCTGCTACGCCGCCTGCGATCTTGTGACGTGGAACCCCGATTATCTCGGCCCGGCGGCGCTGAACCGGGCCTGGACGCTCGTCAACGACGTGCGCGACCGTGACGGCGACGCGCGGCTCGCGGCGGTGGCGGGTGATGCCGGCTGCCATTCCTGCCACAGCCACATGAGCTGCACGGAACACTGTCCGAAGGCCCTCAGCCCCACCTTCGCCATCGCCGGGCTCAAGCGCGAGACCGGTAGGGCGGCGCTCCGCCGGCTCTGGAGGCGCGGATGAGCCCGCTTCTCTACCTCGCCCAGCGCGGCACCGCCGCGATTCTGGCGCTCACCGTGGCGGTGCATCTCGGCACGATCCTCTACGCGGTGCGCGGCGGGCTCACCGCGGGCGAGATCCTCGGTCGGACGCAGGGAAATGTCGGCTTCCTGCTGTTCTACGCGGTCTTCGTGCTGGCGGCGGCGATCCACGCGCCGATCGGCCTGCGCAGCGTGCTGCGCGAGTGGACCGGCTGGCGCGGCCGCTCCCTCGACCTCGCCATGCTCGCCCTCTCGGCCCTGCTGGCGGGGCTGGGGCTGCGCGCGGCGCTGGCGGTGTACTGGGCATGAGCGCGCACGCCGCATCGGCAGGGCACCTTCCCTCCCCCCGCAGCGGGCGGAGGAAGAACAGCGCTCTGAGGCAGCATCCGGGAGACCCGGCATGAGAGCGTCCCTGAGCCCCGGCATCACCCATGCCCCCCACCGCCGGCCGGGCTTCGCCGCCGCGCTGATTCACCGGCTCTCCGGCATCGCGCTGGCGCTGTTCCTGCCGATGCACTTCATCGCCCTCGGCACCGCGCTCCAGGGCGCCGACCGGCTCGAGAGCTTCCTCGGCCTCACCCACAACGGCTTCGTGCGCACCGCCGAGTGGGGCCTCGTCTGCGCGCTGGCCGTCCACATGGCGCTCGGCCTGCGGGTGCTGGCGATCGAGTGGCTGAGCTACCGCGAGCGCACCGCCGTCGTCGTCTCGGGCTGCCTCGCGACCGCCTTCGCGATCGGCCTCCTGTTCCTGCTCAGCGGGGCCTGACGCCCCGCCGACCCCCTCCCCCGGCACATCCCGGAGATCCGCCATGGACCTCGACCTGCACGAATTCGAGGAGGTTTGCCGCGACCTCTACGTCCGGGCCCTGAAGATCCTGCCGCCCGACATCAAGGCCGGCTTCGCCGACCTGCAGCGGGCCGAGACCAGCACGACCGGCCGCGCTATCCTCGACACGATGGTGGAGAACGTCGCGGTCGCCGAGCGCACCAAGAACATCCTCTGCCAGGACACCGGCATCCCGATCTACAACATCCGCATCGGCCGTGACGTCGGGTTCGACGGCGTCGCGCTGAAGGCCGCGATCCGGCGCGGCTGCGAGCGGGCGACGAAGGAGTTCTCCCTGCGCTCGTCGGTGGTCCACCCGATCACCCGGACGAACGAGCAGACCTCCTGCGGCATCCGGGTGCCGATCATCCACGTCGATTTCGACGACAGCCCTGAGACCGTTGCGGTCGAGATGATCCCGAAGGGCTCGGGCTCGGAGAACGGGTCCTTCCTGCAGATGCTGCTGCCCTCCGACGGGATCGGCGCGGCCAAACGCTTCGTGATCGACCGGGTGATCGAGCTCGGCGGCCGGGTCTGCCCGCCGACCATCGTCGGCGTCGGATTGGGCGGCACCTCCGACCTGTGCATGCACCTCGCCAAGGTGGCGGCGACCCGGCCGCTGCGCTCGGTCTGCGCCGACCCGGAGGGCGCGCGGATCGAGGCGGAGCTGTCGCGCGCGGTGAACGAACTCGGCATCGGCCCGCAGGGGCTCGGCGGGCGCTCGACCAGCTTCGCCGTGCACGTCGAACTGGCCGCCACCCACATCACCCAGAACCCGGTCGCAGTGAACATCCAGTGCCACTCGGCCCGCCGCGCCCGCGCGACGATCACGCCGGGCGGCATCGCCTTCGATTGAGGAGACAGTCGTGGCCCACCACGTCCTCGACATGCCGGCCGGTGAGGCCGAGATCCGGGCCCTTCGGATCGGCGACACCGTGACCCTGCGGCGCTGGCTGTTCGGCATCCGCGACGCGACCCTGATTCACATGTTCGATCGGGACCGGCCGACCCGGCTCGACCTCGCCGGCCACGCGGTGATCCACACGGCGCCGAACGTGCATCGGGTCGAGCCATCGCCCGAGGCGCCGGTCGGCTACGCGCCGTTCTGCATCGGCACCACCACCTCGATGCGCATGGAGCGCTTCACCGACGCCCTGATGGCGCGCGAGGGCGTTCGCCTGATCGTCGGCAAGGGCGGCATGGGGCCGGCGACGCTCAAGGCCTTCGCCGAGCGCGGGGGCGCCTACCTCGCCATCGTCGGCGGCGCCGCGGCCCTGGAGACCACCTGGATCGAGCGGATCGAGGATGTCGACCTCGACGACCTCCATCCCGAGAGCCTGTGGCGCTTCGCCATCCGCGATTTCGGCCCGCTGCTGGTGGGCATGGATTCGCACGGCGGCTCGCTCTTCGCCGAGGTGCAGCGCGACGTGGCCGCCCGCCGCGACGCGGTGGTGGCCAGCTTGGAGAACGCGCGATGAACCCGGCTCAGGTCGAGACCGATATCCTGATCCTCGGCTCCGGCGGGGCCGGCCTGTTCGCGGCGCTC
>NZ_BPRD01000025.1 GCF_022179745.1 Methylorubrum podarium | reverse complement strand
GCGGATCGCGAGCCCGACATCACCCTCCTGCGCGGCCCGAGCCCCGAGGAAATCGCCGCCGCCCGCGTCCCGGCGGAGCGGCCGTTCTGAGCGGGGCCGAGCCGGAGCGTCATCGGCGACCGGTCGACGTGACACCGTGATCGCTTCGGTGCCGGCTCACATCGACGGCGGAAAGACCGAAGCGATCAAGCGACTGTCGTATTGGAGGAGCAGAGCTTCTGAAAAAAAGCGCTCCGGCCAAGCAAATTCATCCTCTCGGCAAAGCATTTCCGCGTCAAATGCGAGCGCAAGACGCATCGATGATGCCTTAGCCATTTCCTGCGGCGCAGTGCGAAAACAAGAACCTTAGCTGAAAAGTTTCGTCCATCGATCCGAACTCTTCGACGCGCGGCCGGTTCTTCAGGGATCGTCTCCGACTTGCGAACCCAGGACTCTCGATGAGCACCAAGCCCCCACCCGTTCCGCCGGCCAACCGCTCTGACAAGGGCCCCGGCAGCGCGCCCGAGACCGCCGCCGCTCAGGGACAGGCCTCCTCGCAGACGAAGGATCCCGACAAGATCGGCCAAACCGGCAACGCGAAGGTCAACACCACCCATCAGGGCCACCAGCAGGATCGCTGAATGAGCACGTCCGCGAAGCATCCCAACACCGACCGTCATCACGGCGGGCCGGGCAGCAGCCATCAGGACCGGTCGAAGCCCCCTGTCGAGTCCGATCACGGGCCGACCCCCGGCAGCCCAACCAACGCGTCGAAGTCCGGCGTGTCCGGAGGCGGCGGTGAGCGCGACGCGCACCACGCCCACAGCGGCAAGGGCAATGCCCCCGACCGCACCGACCGCTCGCACTGAGGCCTTCGCGCCCGACCGACATCGAGCGGAGCTTTTCCCTCCGCATCAGGAGAAGAGACATGGACGAGCGCCGCGGCAAGCCCGCTTCCGAGCACGATTCCCTGCGCGACTTCAACGCCCACGCCGACCGCAACGGCCAGGATTTCGGGCAGGACAGCCCCCTCGACGTCGCCCGTCCCGCCGACCTCCAGCGGGCCCTGCAGGAGGACCCGGGCTGGGAGGCGCAGGTGGCGCGCACGGCCTCCGGCTTCGACCGGCGCGATTCGATCGCCGGCGGGAGCATCGAGTCGGTGGAGGCCACCGAGGCGGAGACTCCGCCGGAGAACCTGCGCCGCATCAGCGATCCGAGTTCGTCTCCGAAGCGCTGAGCGGCCTGCTCCTTCGAACAGGATCGCGACGAACGGATGCCGGCCGAACGTCGGTCAGCCGGCATCCTGACAGAGGGCGTCGATCGCCGCTGCCGTGCGCGCGAGCGCGTCGGGCTCGGCGAGGCGCCGGACGATGCCCGGATCGAGGGCGAGGCCGTCGGCGACGAGCTTCGGCCACGCCGCCGCCTCCGGCCACGCGCGGTGCACGACGGCCGCGCCGAGCCGCTCCAGCGCGTCCGCCTTGGCGCCCTGCTCGTCGTAGGCGCGCGGCTCGGGCAGGCACAGGAAGCGCTTGCCGAGGGCCGCTACCGCGGTGACGAGCCCGTCGCCCGCCCCGCCCACGACGAGGGAGGCAGGGACGAGGTGCGGGCGGACATCCGTGACCCAGCCGTGCAGGTTCAGGTTGTCCGGTGGCGATCCCGTGCCGGTGACCGGCCCGAGCACGTGCCACGCGCGGTCCGGCACCGCCGCGGCGGCCGCGATCAGCGCCTCCATCCGGCCGCCCTCGCCGCCGCGGCCGAAGACCACGACGATGCGCCCATCCTCCTCGGGCGCCAGCTTCACGGGGGCCCCCCCGAGGAAGCCGCCGTAGAGTGTCTTCTCGCGGATCCAGGCCGGCACGTCGCCGCCGTCGAGCGCTTCGGGGAAGGGAGCGAGCAGGCGCGAGGCGGCCCGGAACGCCTCCAGGTGCGGCCGGTCGGTGCGGGTGCCGGACAGGCGCACGACGAGGCTCGGCACCGAGAGCAGCCGGGCGAGCAGCGCCACCTCCGCCGAGACGTCGACGACGATCAGCGCCGGGTCGTGCTCGGCCGCCCAGGCGGCGATCCGGCCCATCCGCGCGCGGATGCCCGGATGGTTCAGCGGCACGTAGTGGAAGCATTCGGGGCGCTGGTCGGCGCCGTCTTGCCCGTCGAAGCTCCGGTCCAGGCGGTCGTCGGGCAGGTCGAGGACGGGGCCGGGCGCGCCCGAGATGTCGAGGCCGGAAAAGCTGCCCATCAGCGTGCAGCGCCGCCCCAGCGCGTCGAGCGCCCGCGCGAGCGCGATCGCCCGCTGAAGGTGCCCGGCGCCCTGATGGTGGACGTAGTAGCCGACCGGACGTGTCATGCGGGCTCCGAAACAGTGCGGTGCGAGGCGGTGACCGCTTCGACGGCAAGCAGATCTCAGGCCGCCCGGTCGCGCCGCAGGGCCGCGACGCGCGCATCGAGCGCGGCCAGCGCCTCGTCGAGGCCGCATTCGGCGGCTGGGCCGTCCCGCGCCTCCAGGCGCGCATGGGCGCGCTCCACGAAGGCGATGTCGTTGGGGCACGCCGCGCAATCGATGGCGGCCAGGTCCTCCGCGTCGAGCCCGAGCCCGAGCAGGGCAGCCGGCGCATCGCCCTCGCGGTAGGCGCGGCGCAGGGCGGCCCGGCGCAGGATGATCCGTTCCCAGTGGGCCGCCACCGGCAGGCGGTAGGCCTCGCCCTCGCGCACGACGCGGGCGCGGCGCAGCATCTCGGTCGCCATGCCGCCCTCGGCCCGCCCGGCGGTGCGGGCGGAGACGAGCACCGACACGTCGGGGCAGTGGCGCAGGCGCCCGCCCGCCCGCTGCACAGCGCCGACCAGGGCGTTGTCCTCGCCGCGGGGCAGGGCCGGCAGGCCGCCCACCGCGCGGTAGAGCGAGGCCCGGAGCGCGAGGCTGCCCCCCGTATGGTCGCCGTGGCGCGGCGCCGGGTCGTGGGGCGGCGGATCGAGGGCATCCTCCAGGGCGCGCACGCCGGACCAGTAGCGCTCGACCCGCGCGTGGAAGGCGGCGAGCGACGGGTCGGCGGCGCCCTCGTCGTCGATCACGAGACGGCCGCCGACGATCTCGGCCCGCTCCAGGGCGCGCAGGTTCGCCGCGACCCAGCCGGGCGCGAGCCGCGCATCGGCATCGGTTGTGAGCAGCGCGCCCGCGGGCGCCCCCTCGCTCTCCAGCCAGTCGGCGCCCGCGTCGAGGGCGCGGCGCCGGGCGGTGCCGACATGGGCTTCCGCCGCGGGAAAGGTCGCCTCGATCAGGCGCAGAGAGAGGCTGTCGAGCGCGCCCGCGCCTTCGAGGGCGCGCACCGCCTCGACCGTGCCGTCGGTGCAGTTGTTGACGACGACCACGACCTTCAGGGGCGCGGCCGCCGAGAACCCGTCCTGCGCGGCCAGGGCCCGCAGCAGGCGCGGCAGGCGCTCGGCCTCGTTGCGAGCCGGGATGCAGACGACGGCCGGACCGGGCAGCGCGGGCATGGCGCCGGGCGACATGGCGTCAGGCGACATGGCGTCAGGCCGCCGGGCGCTCGAGGACGGCGGCGCGGGAGCGGTTGGCCGGAGCCCCGGCCAGCACCTCGCGGTAGAGCTCCTCGTAGCCGTCGGTCATCACATGCGCGTCGTAGAGCGTCTCGGCCCGGCGGCGGCAGGCGCGGCGGTCGAGGGTGACGGCGCGCTCGATCGCCCGGGCCAGGGCCGCCACGTCGTCGGCGGGTGCGAGCGCGCCGGAGAAGCGATCGACGATGTCGGGGATCGCGCCGCGGCCGAAGGCGGCGACCGGCGTGCCGCAGGCCAGCGCCTCGGCGACGACGAGGCCGAACGGCTCCTCCCAGCGCGGCGAGACGATGGCCGCCCGGGCGCCGCCGAGCTGGCGCGCCAGCTCGCGATGGGAGAGATGGCCGGCATAGGCGACGCCGTCCCCGAGCCGCGGGGCGATCCACTCGTCCCAGTAGCGCGGGTTCGGCTTCGGGCCGGCGAAGCGCAGACGCACACCCGCGCGGCGTCGATGGCCAGATGCGTGCCCTTCTCCGGCACGATCCGCCCGCTCCAGAACACGTAGTCGGCCGGGTCGGCCTCGGGGCTGAAGGCGAAGGTCGAGAGGTCGATGCCGTTGCCGATGATGCGGGCGTCCGGCACGAGGTCGCGCCATTCCTGCGCCAGCGAGGGCGAGACGGCGGCGAAGATCATGCCGGGCTTGGCCGCGCGCACGCCGTCGGCCAGCGATTCGAAGGGCGGGGTGTGGAGCGCCGTCGTCATCGGCACGGCGAGCGTGTTGCTCGCGCGCAGCGGAAAATCGTGCAGGCTGTTGTTGTGCACGAGATCGAAGCCGCCGCGGGCGACCGCCTCCATGATGCGCTCGTAGGCCGCGAGTTCGGCCCGCTCGATCCGTTCGCAGGCCACCGGGTCGCCCAGCGCGTCGCCGGTCGGCGGGCAGACGGGATGGGGCACCAGCGCCGGATCGGAGCCTTCGGAGGCGAACAGCGTGACCCGGTGGCCCCGCGCCCGCAGCGCGCCGGCCAAGTGATGCGTGTGCATCTCGAGGCCGCCCAGATAGGGCTGCGCGATCGGGAACTTGAGATGAGCGATGACGGCGATCTTCAAGGGCGTTGTCCGACGTCGGCGGCGTGAAGGACCTTGGGGAAGTCCAATGGCCAGGCTTCTGACCGCACCATCGCCGGTGATCTAGGAACGCCCGATGAACGAACCCTTCAGGAAACGAAGTGGAGGAGGAATAAAAGTGACGCAGGCGGCTGACGTGTCATGCACCCGCGCTTCGCGAGACCCTGCCGGGTTCTGACGACTGCTGACGAGAGGGAGCAGCGCCGCAGCCCTGTAGGGTTTTCGTTGCGCCAAGGAAGTACGCTGCAATGACGGCTTCCACCGTCATTGCGGGGCGACTCCGATGCGATTCAGCGCCGAGCCTCGGCCGGAACGGAAGCGTCAGTCGAGATGGTCGCCGTAGCGCTGGACGTGGTCGGCCAATCCCAGGCCGTGGTCGCGCACGAGCCGCTCCGCGCGCTCCGCGTCGCGGGCCTCCAGCGCCTCGATGATCTGCACGTGCTCCGCGATCGACGTCGAGGCGCGGTCGCCCTCGCGGAGCGCCGTGCTGCGGATGCCGCGCACGTGCATGAGTAGGTTGCTGGTCAGGTCCTTGATCACCTCGCTGTGCCCCAGCGAGATGATCTTCTGGTGGAAGCGGATATTGGCTTCCGAGTACTCGTCGAGATGCTCGTAGGGCTTGCCGTCGAAGAACTCGGGGAAGGTGCGGCGCAGGCAGGCCAGATCGTCGTCCGAGGCGGCGGTGCAAGCGAGACGGGCCGCCATGCTCTCCAGCGCGGCCCAGGCCTGGATCATGCCGACGATCTCGCGCCTCGTCTTCTTGACGACGAACACGCCGCGCCGGGGCTCGTTGCGCACGAAGCCTTCCTGCTCCAGCACCGTCAGCGCCTCGCGGATCGGCGTGCGGCTCACGCCGAGCGTCTGCGACAGGCCGCGCTCGTCCAGGCGGACATCCCCGGACTGGCCGTAGATGTCCATGTTGGTGATGGCGGATTTCAGCGCCTCGTAGGCGAGGGTCCGCAGGCTCGTCGCCGGAACGATCGGCTTGATCGAGAGATTTTCCATCGCGTCGGACCGACCTTGATGCCGATGAGGATGCGGGCCCGGAGATGGGGCATCGAGCCGTACGAGCATGGCGCCTCGCCTCTGGGAAGACAAGCCGGCCGCACCCATGCGCCCGGCTTATGCCTCCGGATTTTCCTCACGAGCCCGTACGGCCAGCGACCCGGGGACCCGCAAATGTTGACGTCTGGCATCTGGTATGCCAGAAAGAAACCTTGAAGTCGAGACCGTCAGCATTCGCTGGGCGCAGGGCAGCTTTCCTCGGATGGCCCGAGCGCGCGCGGTGCTCCGAAGCCGGCACGGCTTCTCGACGATGTGCCCCGGCCGACGCCATCGGCCGACGGGCGCGCGAACAATAGGCCACTCTCCTGGGGAGGAGACCTGCGATGGGCAAGGCGCTCGACGGCGTTCGGATCCTCGACTTCACCCACGTTCAGTCGGGGCCGACCTGCACGCAACTGCTCGCTTGGTTCGGCGCCGACGTGATCAAGGTCGAGCGGCCGGGCGTGGGCGACGCGACGCGCCAGCAGTTGCAGGACCTTCCCGGCGTGGACAGCCTCTACTTCACGATGCTGAACCACAACAAGCGCTCGATCACGCTCGACGCCAAGAACCCCAAGGGCAACGCGATCCTCTGGCGGCTGATCGCCGAGTGCGATGTGATGGTCGAGAACTTCGCCCCCGGCGCGCTCGACCGCATGGGACTGACCTGGGAGCGGCTCCAGGCCGCCAATCCGGGTCTGATCCTGGCCTCGGTCAAGGGTTTCGGCCCCGGCCGCTACCAGGATTGCAAGGTCTACGAGAACGTCGCCCAGTGCGTCGGCGGCGCGGCCTCCACCACCGGCTGGCGCGACGGGGTGCCGATGGTCTCGGGCGCGCAGATCGGCGATTCCGGCACCGGCCTGCACCTCGCGCTCGGCATCGTCACCGCGCTCTACCAGCGCACCCAGACGGGGCAGGGGCAGCGGGTCGATTGCGCCATGCAGGACGGGGTGCTCAATCTCTGCCGGGTGAAGCTGCGCGACCAGCAGCGCCTCGGCCACGGTCCGCTGATGGAGTACAGCCAGTACGGCGAGGGCGTGCCCTTCGGCGAGGCGGTGCCGCGGGCGGGCAACGATTCCGGCGGCGGCCAGCCCGGCCGCATCCTCAAGTGCAAGGGCTGGGAGCAGGACCCCAACGCCTACATCTACTTCATCACGCAGGGCGCGGTCTGGGGCGCGATCTGCGACATCATCGGCGAGCCGGACTGGAAGACCGATCCGGCCTACGCCACGCCGAAGGCGCGGCTTCCGCATCTCAACGAGATCTTCACGCGGATCGAAGCCTGGACGATGAAGCACGACAAGTTCGAGGCGATGGAGATCCTCAACGCCTACGAGATCCCGTGCGGGCCGATCCTGTCGATGAAGGAGATCGCCGAGGATCCGATGCTCCGGGCGAACGGCACGGTGGTCGAGGTCGAGCACCCGACCCGCGGCAGCTACCTGACCGTCGGCAACCCGATCAAGCTGTCGGCGAGCCCGACCGAGGTGACCCGCGCGCCGCTGCTCGGCGAGCACACCGACGAGATCCTGCGCGAGGTGCTGGGCTGCACCGATGCCGAGATCGGGGACATTCTGGGCTCGGGAGCCGTCGGCGGCGTCCACCGCATCGCCGCGGAGTAGCCGGCGGGGGCCTTCGTCCGATCGCGGGCCGGTCGAGACCTGATCGCCCGCACCCAGCTATGCCGAAGTCCCAAACGATCCGGAGGAGACGGCGATGACCGACCATGCTCCGGACAATTCCTTGGCCGATCTGGTGAAGGCGCGTTCGGGCACATCTCCGACGCCGAGCTGCAGGCCTTCCTCGCCACGATGCCGCCCGCGGAGGCGTGCCTCGGCTCCTCCGCACAGGACCGCATGACCCTCGCCCGGTCGGCCTCCGCGGGCCACGCTCCGCTTGGTCCCTCGGGCGTCGGTCAGGCCGCGCGGGCGTAGCGGTCGGCGGTCTGTTTGGTCTCGGTGCCGCGGTCCGCCTGACCGTCCCGACCACGGCCCGAAACGGTCAGACGGTCGGCGAGCTTGACGACGAGCAGAGCCTGCAGGGCGACGAAGAAGACGAGCGCGGCGAGCCAAGTAGCGAGCATGATGGTCTCCGACGGTGCGGGCTATGGTGCGGTGCGAAAGGGGTAGCTCTGCCTTTTTGGAATATGAAGTACAAAATACCAGATACGGGCATGCGTGACGTGCACGCGGCCGATTCCGGTATGCTAGTCTGCCCGGAATGCCCGCGCAACTTCCGCTGCGGGGCGCGGCATGACGGCTACCAGCAGATGTCGCACTGCGAGAAGACGGGCGTTCAGGAGGCCGGTTGATCGGTCTCCCGACCCCAGGCGCCGAGCGTCGACGTCTCGGTCGGGCAAAGCCCTTCGTCGAGCGACGGCACGTCGTCGGTCCGTTGCGGCAGACCCGCCGCCGCCAGCGCCCGCGCCGTCGCGGCATCGGTGAGCGCGGCGGCGAGCCCGCCCGGGTCCAGGCCGAGCAGGCGACCCCGCTCGAAGCGGGCGAAGACCCGGCCCGTCGCCCGATCCGCGAAGCGCACGACCGACAGGCGCCGCAGCACCCCCCGCAGGAAACCCGCCTCCGCTTCCGGCGCGTCGGGGACGCCGCGATAGACGTCCGCCGCCCTGCGGGCGCGGATGTCGATGCGCCGGTAGCGCTCGATCGCCAGCAGCGCCTTCGCGTCGAGGATCGTCATCGTGTCGTTGGTGCCGAAGGCGATGGTGAGCGGGCGCGCGCCCTGGGGCACGCTGTTGTCGAGGAATTCGTAGAAGACCGGCCGATCCCGGCGCAGGGCCCAGTTGAAGAAGAGCCGCGGCATGCCGGTGAAGGCCTCGACATTGTGCGCGAGCAGATCCTCGACCGCCTTGTAGCGGCCGAACTCCTCGCCCCGCTTCCAGGCCCGCTCCACGGTTTCCTCGGGCGGCGTGACCATGAACTGCAGGTAGACGCGGTGGCCGAACCGGGTCAGGAGCTGGCCGGCGCCGTCGCTGCCGGCCTCCGTCGAGAAGCTGTCGAAGCGGAAGCGGTCGATCAGCAGGTGCGAGAGGCGGCCATTCGCGGCCTTGCGTGTGATGTAGCGGTCGAGCTTGGCGTCGACGATCTCGACCTCGTGGCCGGTCAGCGGGCCGGCGTAGCGGCGGGCCGGACCGAGGCTGTCGTAGTCGAGCAGGAACTTGCGCCAGACGTCGGGGGTGATGACGGCGAAGTCCTGCCACGCGGCGCCGATCCGCCCGGCGAGGCCGCGCTGGTAGGGCCGGATCGTGCTCTTGCCCGAGGCCGAGGCGCCCTTGACGGTCATCACCACCGGCTCTGCCTGCGGCGCCGGGCGATGGTAGCCCTGGGCCTCGGCGACCGCCTCGATCCACGGCGCGATCAGCGCGCCGATCCGGTCGCTGCCGCAGCGGTTGGTGACGAGGATCCCGGCGAGCCGCCGCAACAGCGCGCGGTCGCGGATCAGCATGCCCTGGCGGGCGATGACGTGGCCGAACACGGTGCGCAGGGCCTCGCGGGCGGCGCTCTCCAGGGTGTCCGCCTCGTCGGCGGCGGCGCAGCGCGCGTCGAGCCGGGCGAGGAGGCCGGCTTGGCTGTCGCCGGCACCAGGGGCGATGCGGGGGGAGGGCGGCTCGCGCGCGCCGAGGCGGGCGAGCCAGCGCGTCCAGCCGGAGGCCGGCTCGGGGGCGGGCGCGGGCGTCGCGTCGAGCAGGGCCGACAGTTCGCGGTCGAGGACCGCGTCGGCCTCGGCGCGGACGGCCTCGAGTTCCGCCGCGACCGCGTCGAGGCGGTGCGCCACGCCCTCGTCCAAGAGGGTCGAGACGATCCGCCGGAAGTTCAGCCCGAGATCGGCGTAGACCTCGCCCACGGGAACCGAGATGTCCGCCATCACCCGGATCAGCACCTCGTGGACGACGAGGCGCTCGGCGCGGAAGGGGGCGAGTTGGGTCGCGTTCAGACCGCTCAGGTCGGACAGTTCGAGGATGTCGGGGAAGCTTAAGGAGACGTTCTCGGGCCGGAACACCGTCGCGAGCGGGCGCATCGCCCGCGGCAGGCCGGGTTCGAGGCCCGGATCCCAGGCATGGAAGGGCGGCGCGCCCGCCGCATCCGCGGGCGCTTCGCTGGAGGGGTCGTCGGCGGGGGGCGGCGCGGCTTTGTCCATCGCGCGGGCCCTTCCTGCTTCGATCGCGCGGTCCGGTCAGGCCGCGGAGGCGTTCTCGATCGCCTCGAACCGGATCTGGTAGGCGTCGCCCCAGACGGCCGCCGCCCGCTCGTGCCACGCCGCGTCGAAGAACAGCTTGGCGCAGAACGAGCTGCGCCAGATGCAGACGGCGATGACGCGCTCGTCGAGAACGCGGATGTGGCGGCTCTCGAGGCCGCCGGCGATGCCGAGGCGCGGCAGCATGTCGACGCTCGACGCACCGAATTCGTTCTCGCCGGGGAAGACGACCGGGCATTCGACGACGGTCAGGTGTTTCATTGGGGTTTCCATGGCGGGCGCCTTTTCTCGGAGATGTCGTCCGGCCGGTTCCAGTTCAATTTTTGCACAACGCCCGGTGCAGTCTGTCCGCTCCGTCGGATGCGGTCCATGGCCTCGACACGTCGTGCGCGGGGGATGATCGCGCGCAGGAGGGGCCGTGCGCCTTCACGTATGCGATGATGGCGACGGGTTCGTCGCCGCCCGCGCCTGGCCATCCTGACCGATACCTTGGCCGATATCCTGGCCGGCACAATCCCAGATGCTCAGGATCGCGCTGATGCGGCAGGATTCCATCAGGGCGATGTGATCGACCCTCCGCTCGCAGAAGGTTTTCAGGCGCTCCTGCGCCGAGGCCCCGATATCGACGGCCGGAAAGTCGTGATCGGTGATGAGCCAGACGCTGCGGTTGTAGACCTCGGGACCCTCGGTCGCCACGGCGCGGAAGATGTCGCGTTGCGTGAGGAGGCCCGTCACGGTCTCGTCGGATTCGCCCTCGACGACGACGAGCGCGCCGGCTCCCGGTTGGGCCAGGAGCTGCGCCGCCTCGGCCACCGACCGGTCCCTGTGGATGGTGCGGACGCCCGCGGCGTCCGGCGCACGGCGCATCGTTCCGAACACGGCGCTTCTCCAACGGCGTGCCTCTCGATGGGGCCGCCTTGGACCGCAGGCTGGTATACAACATACCTATTGTCAATCCTGCGTTTTGAATTATGGTGCCGCCGTGCCCGGACCCGTCGGCAGGATCGAGCCACCGGGCCTTCACGCCGGAAATTCGAGCGGCCCGATCCGCGTCAGGATCCGCTTTCCACCCGGCTCCGATCAACCGCCCGGCCCTCGATCGCGCACGCACATCGTCCAGGATTCGGCAAAGCCAGTCGGCGGAGGTGTCAATCGGAACATTGTAAGGTTTCAGTTAAATCATTGCGGCGCTGACCTTTCGTCGGCGTTCTCGACCTATGCCAACCGATAATACGTTCGTTTCATAAAAATATAGTCGGACTAAAACTGACCAAAAAGCTCGGAAAATCGAGCGTACACTGGAGATACGTCCATGACCCATCCCTCGACCACCGATGTAAGACCACCAACGAACCGCTGGCTGCAGTTGCTGTTCGGCATCATCTGCATGTGCATGATCGCCAACATGCAGTACGGGTGGACGTTCTTCGTCAACCCGATCCAGGAGCGGCACGGCTGGGACCGCGCCGCGATCCAAGTCGCCTTCACGCTCTTCGTCGTCACCGAGACCTGGCTGGTTCCGATCGAGGGCTGGTTCGTCGACAAGTACGGCCCGCGGGTCGTGACGCTCGCCGGCGGCCTGATGTGCGGCCTGGCCTGGGTGATCAACGCCTATGCCGACTCGCTGACCCTGCTCTATGTCGGCGCCGTGATCGGCGGAACCGGCGCGGGCGCGGTCTACGGCACCTGCGTCGGCAACTCGCTCAAGTGGTTCCCCGACCGGCGCGGCCTCGCCGCCGGCCTCACCGCGCCGAAGCCCATCGCGGTGAGGCCGGCGGC
>NZ_BPRD01000024.1 GCF_022179745.1 Methylorubrum podarium | reverse complement strand
CGGGCGCTGCCGCCGGCCCGCCACGATGCGGTGCCCATCGTCGAGCGCGTTCGGTAGGCGCGCTTCCCTGACGGTTTCAAGGCTGATGGGTTCGATCCAGACCCCACCACCGCCACCCCGGGGCAAGCGTCACTCCCCATACGAAGGGCTCCCGGTTCCTGTGTCGCCCCACGGGGAGCGACGTGTTGGCTGTTGCGACGGGAAAGGACGGCAGCCATGGTCGATCCATGAACCCCTCGGATACCGCGGCCCAGACTCTGTTCGCCGGCGCAGGTGAGATCCGGGCCCTGGCGCGGGCGCTCGACTGGTCGCGCACGCCGCTCGGGCCTGTCGCGGGCTGGCCGCAGAGCCTGCGCTCGACCGTGCGCACGCTCCTGTCGTCGCAGTACCCGATGATCCTGACCTGGGGACCGGCCTTCACCCAGATCTACAACGATGCCTACGCCAAGCTGATCGGCGCCGGCCATCCGGAGGCGCTCGGCAGCGACATCCGCATCACGCTGGCGGCGGGCTGGGACACGCTCGGGCCGATGATCGCCCGCGTCATGCGGACCGGCGAGGCGAACTGGACCCCGGCCCTGCCACTGCTGATGGAGCGGGCGGGCTACCGGGAGGAGGCTTATTTCAGCGTCTCCCACGCGCCGGCCGAGGATGACAACGGCCACATCGTCGGCATGCTGGCCGTCTGCAGCGAGGTCACCGCGCAAGTGGTCGGCGAGCGCCGGCTCGGTTTGCTGCGCGACCTCGCGGCCAAGGCCGGAGAGACCCGAAGCGTCGACGCGACCTGCGCCGACATCGCGGGCGCGCTCTCGGACGACCGGCTCGACGTGCCCTTCGCGCTCCTTTTCCTGCGCGAGCCGGACGGCGGCCTGCACCTATCGGCGGCGACCGGCCTCGGCGCGGACCACCCAGCCGCGCTGCCGGGCGCCGCGTGCTGGCCGCTCGACCGCGCCCTCGCGGGAGAGACCGTCACCGTCAACGGGCTGGCGGACAGCCTCGCCCTGCCGGCCGGTTTCTGGGCGGACCCGGCCGACGGCGCGCTGGTTCTCCCGCTCGCCGGCGAGGCCGGCTCGGCGGCGCTCGGGGTCCTGGTCCTCGGCGCGAGTCCGAGCCGCGCGCTCGACGAGGGCTACCGCGACTTCCTCCATCTCGTGACGGGGCAAGTCTCCACGGCCCTGCGCAACGCCCGCGCCTACGAGGCGGAGCGGCGCCGGGCCGAGGCCCTGGCCGAACTCGACCGCGCCAAGACGCAGTTCTTCTCCAACGTCAGCCACGAGTTCCGCACGCCGCTGACCCTGATGCTCGGACCGCTGGAAGAGGTGCTGGCCAACGATCGGCTCGAACCGCGCGTCCGGGACGAGCTCGACGTGGCGTACCGCAACGCGCTGCGCCTGCTGCGTCTCGTCAACGCGCTCCTCGACTTCTCGCGGGTCGAGGCCGGCCGCGCGCAGGCCACCTTCACGCAGGTCGATCTCGCGGCCCTGACGGAAGACCTCGCCAGCACGTTCCGCTCGGCCATCGAGCGGGGCGGCCTGACCCTGCGGGTCGAGTGTCTGCCGCTGCCCGAGCCGGTCTTCGTGGACCGGGACATGTGGGAGAAGGTCGTCCTCAACCTCCTGTCGAACGCCTTCAAGTTCACCTTCCGGGGCAGCATCGTCGTCCGGCTGGAACCGGTTTCGGGAGCGGTGCGCCTGACCGTGGCCGATACCGGCGTCGGCATCCCCGCCGAGACCCTGCCGCGCGTCTTCGAGCGCTTCCTGCGCGTCGAGAGCGGACGCAGCCGCTCGCACGAGGGGTCGGGCATCGGCCTCGCGCTCGTGCGCGAACTGGTCGGCATGCATGGCGGCACCGTCGCGGTCGCCAGCGAGGTCGATCGAGGCACCCGCTTCACCGTGACCGTCCCGACCGGGTCCGCGCATCTGCCGCCGGACCGGATCTCCGACCGGATCGCCGATGCGGCGGAGGCGCCGGAGCGCGGCGGCCTCGCTCGGGCCTATACGGAGGAGGCGCTGCGCTGGCTCCCGGACGGGGACACCGCGACCAACGTCGTCCCGCTGCGCAATGCGACCGTCACCCGGCCGGGCGAGGGGAAGCGCGCGCGCATCGTGCTCGCGGACGACAACGCCGACATGCGCGCCTATGTCGAGCGCCTCCTCGGTCTCGACCACACCGTCGTCGCCGTCGCCGACGGCGCGGCGGCCCTGGTCGCGTTGCGCGAGGAGCGGACGGACCTCCTGCTGACCGACGTGATGATGCCGGTGCTGGACGGCATCGCACTGACCCGCGCCGTGCGGGCCGACCCGTCCCTGCGCACCGTCCCAGTCATCATGCTCTCCGCCCGGGCGGGTGCGGAAGCGGGCGTGGAGGGGCTCGACGCCGGCGCGGACGATTACCTCGTAAAGCCCTTCGCGGCCCGCGAGCTGCAGGCGCGGGTCCGGGCGAATCTGGAGCTCGCGCGGCTCCGGCGGGAGGCCGAGGAGCAGGCGGCCCAGGCCCGGAAGATGGAGGCCGTCGGCCAGCTCACGAGCGGGGTGGCCCACGATTTCAACAACCTGCTGGCCGCGGTGATGGGCTCGGTCGAGCTCGCCGAACGGCGCGTCAGCGACGAGCGCGTCCTGCGCCTCTTGAACAACGCCCATCAGGCGGCGAAACGCGGCGCGAAGCTCACCGAGCAGCTGCTCGCCTTCTCGCGGCGGCAGCGGCTGGAGACGCGCGCCACCGATCTGAACGGCGTGCTGTCCGGAATGGCCGACCTCCTGCACCGGACGCTCGGCGGCACGATCGCCGTCTCGACCCGCCTCGCGGCCGACCTCTGGCCGGCGATCGCCGATCCGAACCGGATCGAACTCGCGGTGCTGAACCTTGCGGTGAATGCGCGCGACGCCATGCCGGATGGCGGCGAACTCCGCATCGAGACGGCGAACGTCGCGGCGGCCGAGCCGCGGCCGGCCACGCTGCCGGCGGGTGATTTCGTCCGCCTCAGCGTGACGGATACCGGCGACGGCATGCCGCCCGAGGTTCTGGCGCGTCTGTTCGAGCCCTTCTTCACGACCAAGCCCCAGGGCCGGGGTACGGGGCTCGGCCTCGCCCAGGTCTACGGCACCGCCACCCAGCTCGGAGGCGGGGTCGCGGTGGACAGCCGCGTCGGTGAAGGCACGCAGGTGACGCTCTACCTGCCGCGAGCCAATGCCAGCGCGGCGCAGGCGGATGCGCCCGCAGCGAAGCCGTCCGAAACGTCGGGCGGCCTGCGCATCCTGCTCGTGGACGACGACGGTCAGGTGCGATCGACCGCCGCGGCCATGCTGGAGGAGATGGGGCACGCGGTGACCGCCCTGGATTCCGGCCCGGCAGCGTTGGGCTTCCTCGCCGGAGGCGACGGCGTCGACCTCCTCGTCGCCGACTTTGCCATGCCCGGGATGACCGGGGGCGAACTCGCCACGCGGGCCGTCGCGGCGCGGCCGGGTCTGCGCGTGTTGCTGATGACCGGCTACGCGGAAGCCGCCGCCTTGCCCGACGCCGTGCCGGTGCTGCGCAAGCCGTTCGCGCTCACGGAACTGGCCCAGGCCGTGCGCAATGTCGCCGCGGGCAACGACAGTCCGGTGCTGCAGATCCCGCGGGCCGGACAACCGCCGGCCGGCGCCTGACCGTACGGTTTCCGGTCGATCGATCCGGTCGGGGCATGGCCTAGCCCCTCCCCCTTGCGGGGAGAGGACAGGCCGTGGCCGAAGCGATCGATCGGAATGGCCGCGTCGCGAGACTCGAAGCGAGGCTCGCCTACACCCGCATGGCCGCGACGAAGGCGCGGAAGGCCGAGGTGGGCTGCCGTCGGCTCGGATAGTAGAGGTGGTTCGGCGGCAGAACCGGTGCCCAACCGGCCAGAACCTCGACGAGTGCGCCGCTTTCCAGATGACGATCCACATGCGGCCTCGGCAGACAGGCGACGCCGAGGGCCGCGACCGCGGCGTCGCGCATCACGTCGACATCGTTGCTGACGAAGGCGCCGGGCACCGCACGCTCGAACCGACGCCCATCGCGCTCGAACTCCCAGACATGGATCGTGCCGGAGCTGGTGTAGCGGTAACACAGGCAGCGGTGTCGGCCGAGGTCGTCCGGAGCCTGCGGGGCCTCGCGGGCTTCGAGATAGGCGGGCGCGGCCACGAAGGCGAGCGGCACGGGATCGCTGATCCGCACCGAGATCATGTCGCGCTGCAACTCACCCTCGTGCCGCACCCCGCAATCGAAGCGTTCGGCC
The DNA here is from genome assembly GCF_022179745.1 of Methylorubrum podarium. Taxonomy (GTDB): domain Bacteria; phylum Pseudomonadota; class Alphaproteobacteria; order Rhizobiales; family Beijerinckiaceae; genus Methylobacterium; species Methylobacterium podarium. The sequence goes on along the minus strand of NZ_BPRD01000024.1, from coordinate 7,364 downwards.
ACGATGTCCACGAGGCCGTCATCGACCACGAGTTCCAGCGCGACATCGGGATAGGCGTCCGCGAATCCGGCCAACCGCGGCAGGACGACGTGCACGGCCGCCGAACGATGCGCGTTCACCCGGATGCGGCCGGCCGGGCGCGCACGGTTCAGGTCCAGGGTGCCGAGCGCTTCCTCGACGGAGGCCAGGGCCGGGCGAAGGCTCAGGAGGAAGTCCGCCCCCGCCTGCGTCGGGGCGAGCGAGCGCGTCGTCCGATCGAGAAGTCGGATGCCGAGCCGGGCTTCGAGTACCCGCATGGCGTGGCTGAGGGCGGAGGCGGAGAGACCGAGGCGGACCGCGGCCCTGGCGAAGCTGCCGGCCTCGACGATGGCCGCGAAGACGGCGAGCCCCGACCAGAGGTCGCGATCCATTCCTGAAAATCCTTCAGCAACCCCTGCGGCCGACCCCGTCTAATCCGCGGCCGGAGGCCGGTCCATCTTCGAATTATTCGGCCGGGGACCGCCGCGCTCCGCATAACGGCCGGCCGCGGCGCGATCGGTCCGGGTGCCATGTCGTCGGGATAGGAAATCGAATCGATGGACCTGCAATCCTACCGTGCCCTCGGCCGATCCGGGCTCTTGGTCAGCCCGCTCGCGCTCGGCACCATGACGTTCGGCACGCCGCGCTGGGGCCTGGACGAGGCGGGCAGCCGCGCCGTGTTCGACCGCTACACCGAACTCGGCGGCAATTTCGTCGATACCGCCGACGTCTATGCGGGCGGCTGCTCCGAAGAGTTGGTCGGCACCTTCGTGGCCGAGCGCGGTCTGCGGGAGCGCCTCGTCATCGCGACCAAGTCCGGCTTCGCGACGGGCCGGGGCATGCATCAGGGCGGCAACGGCGCGCGGCATGTCCGGGCGGCGGTCGAACGATCCTTGGCCCGGCTGCGGACCGATTTCATCGACCTCTACTGGGTGCATGTCTGGGACGGCATCACCCCGGCCGAGGAACTTCTCGAGACGATGACGGCCCTGATCCGGGCCGGGAAGATCCGCTACTGGGGCCTGTCCAACACGCCGGCCTGGTACGTGGCCGAGATCGCAACGCGAGCGAGGCTGCACGGGCGGCCCGGGCCGGTCGGCCTGCAGTATTTCTACTCGCTCGTGGAGCGTGGGGTCGAGAGCGAGCATGGTCCGCTCGGCCGAGCCTTCGGTCTGGGCATCGTCCCCTGGAGCCCGCTCGCCTACGGCCTGCTGACCGGCAAGTACGACCGCGCCGCCGTCGAGGCCGGTCCGACGCGGCGCGGGGGCGTCCCGAACGAGGGGGCCGCGAACGGCGACAGGCGCCCCGAGGGCGACAAGCGGCTCGACGGCGACAACCCCTTCGGCGACTCTCTGTTCACGGAACGCAACTGGCGGATCGTGGATACGCTGAAGCGCGTCGCCGAGGAGGCGGGACAGACGCCGGCCCGCGTGGCCCTTGCCTGGCTGGCCGGACGGCCGGGCGTCACCTCGATGCTGCTCGGTGTCAGCCGGACCGAGCAGGTGGCCGACAACGTGGCAGCGCTCGGTCTGACCTTGTCGGCCGAGCACGTCGCGGCGCTCGATGCCGTCAGCGGCGGCAACGAGAACCTCCTCTACGGCCTGTCACGCCCGCCCCTGCGCGATCAGGTCGTGTTCGGCGGCGCCGAGGTTCGGGGCTGGCGGGCCTGAGCGGCGCGAAGGCGTCCTGCAGGGTCGGGCCGCCGGGCCGGACGCGGCGCCCGGCGGGGCCGTCAGATGCCCTGGCCGCCCGAGACCTCGATGCGCTGCGCGTTCACCCAACGGTTCTCCTCGCCGAGCAAGCTCGCGACCATCGGCCCGATGTCGTCCGGCACGCCGACGCGGCCGAGTGCGGTCAGGTCCGCGAAGTGCTTGTTGATGTCCGCATTGTCGCGCACCGCGCCGCCGCCGAAATCGGTCTCGATGGCGCCGGGTGCAACCGTGTTGACCGCGATGCCGCGGCTCCCGAGTTCCTTGGCCATGTAGCGGGTCAGCACTTCCACGGCCCCCTTGACGGCCGCGTAGGCGCCGTAGCCGGGGACGCAGAACCGCGTCAGGCCGGAGGACAGGTTCACGATGCGGCCGCCATCCGCGAGGAGGGGCAGCAGCGACTGGGTCAGGAAGTAGACGCCCTTGAAGTGGACGTCGACCAGCCGGTCGAACTGCTCCTCGCTCGTCTGACCGATCAGGGCGTAGTCGCCGTGGCCGGCATTGTTGACGAGGTGGTCGAAGGTCTCGCGGCCCCACGTCTCGCTCAGCCGCGCGCGCAGACGCTCGGCGAAGCCGGGGAACGCGCCGACCTCGCCGGTGTCGAGTTGCAGTGCGACCGCCTTGCGGCCCATTGCCTGGATCTCCGCGATGACGGCGTCCGCCTCGTCCGCGCGGCTGTAATAGGTCAGGACGACGTCGCCGCCGTGGCGGGCGATACTGAGCGCGGTGTTGCGGCCGAGGCCGCGGCTGGCTCCGGTGACGAGGGTGATCTTGGTCATGGACGGCTCCGTTCGTGTGGTCGGCCCGGTATGCCGTCCGGGCGTCGGCGCTTGTTGCCGGAAGCTCGCGAGTTCTTGCCTGATCCTCCGAAGAGCCGTGCTTTCACGCGAGGGATGAGGTACGTTTTCTTCCCATGACGACCCTCCTCGCCGCCGTCCGCCGACACGCCGAGGCGAACCGGAACGACACCGGCATCGCGGCCACCTCCATTCCGGGTCTCTCGACCGTGCGGGCGACCGCCCCCAGCGGCCTGCTCCACGACATCTCGAGACCGCTGGTCTGTCTGGTTCTGCAGGGCGGCAAGCATGTCACCATGGGGACGCGGAATTTCGCGTTCGGGGCGGGCGATTCCCTCCTGGTCACGGCGGACGTCCCGACGGTGAGCCAGATCACCCGGGCCAGCATCGCCGCGCCCTACCTCTCCCTCGTGCTGGAACTCGACCCGGCCATCATCGCCGACCTGGCCGCGCAGATGCCGGTCGAGCCGCAGGCCGACCTCGTTCCGGTCCGGGTCGACCCGACCGAAGCGGAGACGGCGGACGCGGCCCTGCGCCTGATGCGCCTTCTCGACCGACCGGCGTCGATCCCTGTGCTCGGCGCGCAGCTCGTGCGCGAGATGCATTACTGGCTGCTGGCGGGGCGGCACGGGGCCGCCATCCGGCGCCTGGGGTGGCCGGACGGCCACGTCGAGCGGATCACGCGCGCGGTCGCACTGCTGCGGGCCGAGTTCGCCGGACAGCTCCCGGTCGAGCGGCTGGCGGCGGCGTCCGGGATGAGCCCGTCATCGTTCCACCAGCATTTCCGCGCGGTGACCTCGCTCTCGCCGCTGCAGTTCCAGAAACATCTGCGCCTGATCGAGGCGCGTCGCCTCCTGGTCACGGAGGGCCTGTCGGCGAGCGCTGCCGCCTTCGCGGTCGGCTACGAGAGCGTTCCGCAGTTCACGCGCGAGTATCGCCGCATGTTCGGCCTGTCGCCCGTCCGGGATGCGAAGGCCACCAGAAGCCTCGCGGCCGCGGCGGCGTGAGACGGCGTTCGGATGATTGCTCCGATGCCGCTTCCCGTCATTCCGGGGCGCCGAAGGCGAACCCGGACCCGGAGGGGCGCGCCGGAGGCGTGCAATCCACCCGTGATGCCATGCTGAGCCGCGCGTCACGGGTGGATCCCGGGTTCCGCTACGCGGCCCCGGGATGACGAGGGAAGCAATACCGAAGGATTCGAGCGGAAACGGTATCAGAGGCCCAGCGCCAAGCCGTCGCTGCGCGGATCGTGAGCGCCGACGAAGCTTCCGTCATCCTCGATGCGGATCGCCCCCGGATGGCCGGCCAAGGGGCTCTGTGCGGGAATGGGGCTGATCTCGTGGCCCCGCGCCTTGAGGTCGTCGAACACGGCCTGTCCCGCGTCGAGTTCGAGCTTCAGGCTGTCGCGGCTGTCCGAGAAGGTCTTCCCGAGGAGAAACCGGGGCCGCGCGAGGGCGGTGAGCGGATCCATGCGGTAATCGATCAGGCGCGTCAGCACCGCCGAGAGCGTCTGCGGCTGCCCGTCCGCGCCCTGCGTCCCGTAGAGCAGCCGCGGACGGCCGTTCCGGAAATACATTCCGGGATTGAGAGTGTGGAACGGGCGCGCGCCGGGGCGCAGCCTGTTGATGCTGTCGGGCTCCACGCTGAAGGCCGCGCCGCGATTGTGCCAGAGGATGCCGGTATCGCCCGCGACGACGCCGCTTCCCCAGTCGAAATAGACCGTCTGGAGCAGGCTGACGCAGTTGCCGTCCCGGTCGGCCGCCCCGATGAAGACGGTGTCGCCGGTCTTGAAGACGTGCGGCCAGGGCGCCGCCTTGCGCCGATCGATGCCTCGGGCCAGCGCGTCGAGATGGGAGGCCGACAACAGCCTCTCGACGGGGACCTCGGCGAAATCGGGATCGGCGATGAAGCGGTTGCGGTCGATGAAGGCGAGCTTCACCGCCTCGACGAGGAGGTGGAAGTAGTCGGCGCTGCCCTCCGGGACGGAGGCCAGGTCGAAGCGGTCGAGGACGCCCATGATCTCGAGGGTCGTCAGCCCCTGGGTCGGCGGGCGCAGGCTGATGAGTTCCCCGCCGCGATAGGGCACGCGCAGCGCGCTCTCGTTGCGCGCCCGGCAGCGGGCGAGGTCGTCGGCCGTCAGCGGCGAGCCCGCCTGCTGCAGCCCGCGCGCGATCCGCTGGGCCAGCTCGCCCTCGTAGAAGTCGCGGCCGCCATTCTCCGCCAGCGTCGTGAGCGTGCGAGCGAGGTCGGGCTGGCGAAACGTCTCACCGGCCTCCGGGATGCGGCCCGCGTCGGTGAACACGCGCACGATATCGGGCCAGTTGCCGATCTCCTTGGCGCGGAAGTTCGACCAGAAGCGCTGCGACGGCGTCAGGGGGAAGCCGTCCGCCGCGTAGGCGATGGCGCGCTGGAACAGCCCCTGCCAGGATTGCCGTCCCCCTAAGGCCCGTTGGCTGTAGGTGAAGGCTTGGTCCCAGGTATCGACGGCCGCCGCCGCCGTGATCGCCGATCCGGGGCCGCGGAACGGGATCGGCCGGCCGTCCTCCGGCAGATTCGCGGCCGCCTGACCGATGCCGGACAGGGTGAAGCTGGCACCCTGGCGGTCGCTCACGATCATGAACGCGTCGCCGCCCAGGCCGCAGAAATGCGGGTAGGTCACGCAGAGGGTGGCGTTGATGGCGATCGCCGCCTCGATGGCGTTGCCCCCTGCCCGCAGCACCTCCCGCCCGGCCTCGCTGGCGAGTTCGTGCGGGCTCGTCACCATGCCCTGGCCGGATCGGGCGAGGGCGCCGCGGGCGGCGCTCGCCTCGGCGAAGAGACGGGTCGGCATGGTCGTCGCCCCCAGGGCAGCCGCGGAGGTCAGGAGAAGCGCCCGCCGCGACGCGGTCGGCGCGACGGGTCGATGGTCTTCGCTACGATCCATGGCGGCGTCCCCCCATTTGCCCGCTCGGATCGAGCGGGAGACGGATGCGTGAGCCCGGCCGCACGGTGCCGCTACTCCGCCATTTCGGCGACGTGCGCCGCGATCGCGCCGGAGGTGGTGAGCCAGACCCTGTCCCGGTGCCCGGCGATCCGTTCGAGCGCCTGCCGCAGGGGGCGCAAGCGGTGCGGCTGGCCGACGATGTAGGGATGAAGCGCGATGCCCATGACCAGCGGCGCGCGGCGCGACTGGTCGAGCATCTCGTCGAAGCCGTCCGAGATGGCCTCGGCGAAGGCGCGGGGACCGTCCTTGCGGGCGACGATGGCCGGGATGTCGTTCAGCTCCTGCGGATAGGGCACCGAGAGGATGCGCCCGCCGCCGCGCGTGGCGAACCAGATCGGCTGGTCGTCGTGGCACCAGTCGAGCAGGTAGCGGTAGCCCGCCTCCGCCAGCAGGTCCGGCGTGACCCGCGACTGCGAGATCCAGGGTCCGAGCCAGCCCGCCGGCGCCGTGCCCTCCTCGCGCGTCAGCACCGCGGTCGCCTCGGCGATCAGCGCCCGCTCCTCGGCCTCCGGGAGCGTACCCTGGCGCTCGGAATTGCTGCGCCCGTGCCCGACGATCTCGTCGCCGCGGGCACGGAAGGCTTCGATCAGGCCCGGGCAGTCGCGGTAGATCCGGCTGTTGACCAGCACGCTGGCCGGCAGGCCCAGCTCGTCGAGCATGTCGCGGATGCGCCACGCGCCGACCCGGTTGCCCCAGTCGCGCCAGGCGTAGTTGAGCACATCCGGCTGCGGCCCGCCCGGTGCCAGTTCGGCGCCCAACCCCTCGCCGAAGTCGAAGGTTTCGAGGTTGAGCGCGAGGTACACCGCGAGGCGCTTACCCTCCGGCCAATCGTAGACCGGCCGGTCCGGCAGGGCGGAATAGGCGTAGCGGCCATGGCTCGACACAGTCGGCTCGGATGTCGTCACGGGAAAAGTCTCGCTCCTGTCGTCGGGGAATGCGTGCGGCGTCAGGCGGCGCCGAGATAGGCCGCTTCGAGCGCCGCATCCGCCTTGAGTTCCGCGGCGGTGCCGGACGCGGCGACGCGCCCCTGCTCCAGGACGTAGCCCCGGTCCGCCACGGTCAGCGCGAGCGCCGCCATCTGATCGACGATCAGGATCGTCGTGCCCGCGTCGCGCAGCTCGGCGACGGTGGCGTAGAGGCTGTTGATGATCGCGGGCGCGAGCCCGAGGGAGGGCTCGTCGAGCAGGAGGATGCGCGGGCGCGCCATCATCCCGCGGGTGATCGCCAGCATCTGCTGTTCCCCACCCGAGAGCAGGCCGGCGCGGCTGCTCGTCCGCTCGCGCAGGCGCGGGAAGCGGTCGAGCAGGGCCTCGACCTCGGCCGGATCGACCCGGCCCCCGCGGCTCCCAAGACGACTCCACGCGCCGAGGCGGATGTTCTCGACGACGGTGAGTTCGGAGAAGACCTGCCGGCCCTCCGGAACCAGGGCGAGGCCGCGGCGGGCGATCTTGTGCGCCGGTAGCGCCGCGATCGGCGCGTCGGCCAGCACCACCGAGCCCTCGACCGGCCGGAGCAGGCCCGAGAGCGCCCGCATCGCCGTCGATTTGCCGGCCCCGTTCGAGCCGAGCAGCGCCACGGTCTCGCCGGGCCGCACCGCAAGGTCGATGCGATCGAGGACGGGCGCGGCGCCGTATCCCGCGCTGAGGTCGTGGGCGGCCAGAACCGCGTCGGCCGGGCCGCTCCAGGGGGCGGATCGCGGCCGGGCCGGGGTTTCGGCGGCCCCGAGATAGGCCCGCAGCACGGCGGGGTCGCGGCGCACCTCGGCGGGAGTGCCGCGGGCGATCGGGCGGCCCGCATCCATGACGAGGATGCGGTCGGACACGCCCATCACCAGGGGCATGTCGTGCTCGACGAGGA
>NZ_BPRD01000023.1 GCF_022179745.1 Methylorubrum podarium | reverse complement strand
GCCGCGTCCGCCGCCCGCAGCCGGCCCGCGGACGCGCGGCCGACGCAGACCGCGTCGGCGCAGGTGCCCGCCCCCCGCCCGGCGCAGGACGCCGCGGACGAGCCCGAACTGCTCGGCGTCAAGATCCCGGGCGGCCGCCAGATCCGCGAGGGCTGGGACGCCGCGGTGAACGGCCTGCTCGGCAACAAGTCCGGCGGCGAGTAGCCGTCGTCGACCGATCCGGCACCGGCGCACCGGACGCGGGCCTCGCAGAGGCCCACGTCGTCGGCTTGATCGCTTCGGTCTCGCCGCTGTCATGCTGTGGATGTTCAGCAATTCGCTGATTTTCCAGCCACCGTGATCGATGCCTTAACACCGTCATTCCGGGGCGCCGAAGGCGAACCCGGAATCCACGATCGGCCTCGACCTGGCCGTGTTCCCCGCATCACGGATGGATCCCGGGTTCCGCTGCGCGGCCCCGGGATGACGGGGAGAGACGGCACCGAAGGGAGCTAGCGGAAACGGTTTCAGGCGCCCCGTCCGGCCTTGGTCGCCTCGCGGCGGTGGCGCTGGGCGCGGGGGCTCTTCGGCGCCTTGGCGGGCGCGGGTCCGTCCCCCTGCATCCGCTCGATTCGGACATCCGCGGGCCCGCGCCGGGCGAAGGCGGCTGCGAAATCCTCGGCGGCGCTGGCCCGCACCTCGAAGGCTGTCTCGTTGTCGAAGATCCGGATGGCGCCGATGTCGCCGCGGCCGATCTGCCCACGGCGGGTCAGCATCGGCAGCAGGCGGCGCGGCTCGACCCGGTCGCGGCGGCCGAGATTGAGCCGGAACCAGGCCCCCGGCTCGTCCTCGCCGATCCGCGGGGCGCCGACCGGCACGCCGCTGCGGGACTCGGGGCGCCGGCTCGTCTCGTAGGCCGGGTCGCTCACCTCCTCCGGCACGGGGATGCGCGAGCGGTAGAGTCGGGCGAAGGCGGCGGCGAGGCGCTCGGGCGGGCAGCGCTCCATCAGCGCCTCGGCCCAGTCCCGCTCCCACTCGCGCTCCTCCTCCGTCTCGGGCTCGGAGAGCAGCGGATCGGACATCATCCGCTCGCGGTCGAGGGCGCGGATCTCGTCCGCATTCGGCGGGCCGCTCCAGTCGGGGCTGACCTTGGCGATGGCGAACATCTGCTCGGCGCGCCGCCGACGGGCCGGCGGCACCAGCACGACGCTGGTGCCCTTGCGCCCGGCCCGGCCGGTGCGGCCGGAGCGGTGCTGCATCACCTCGGCGTCGTGCGGCAGGTCGGCGTGGATGACGAGGTCGAGGCCCGGCAGGTCGATGCCGCGGGCGGCGACATCGGTGGCGACGCAGACCCGGGCGCGGCCGTCGCGCAGGGCCTGGAGCGCCGCGTTGCGCTCGCCCTGGCCGAGTTCGCCCGAGAGCGCCACGGCCGAGAAGCCGCGCTCGGTCAGCGAGGCCTGGAGATGGCGCACCCCGTCGCGGGTGTTGCAGAACACGATCGCCACCGGCGCATCGACGTAGCGCAGCACGTTGACGACGGCGTGCTCGATCTCCCGCGGCATCACCCGGACCGCGCGGTAGACGATGTCGGCATGGCCCCGCGTCTCGCCGGCGACGGCAAGCCGCAGGGCGTCGCGCTGGTAGCTCTCGGCCAGCGCGACGATCGCCTTCGGTAGGGTCGCCGAGAACAGCAGGGTGCGCCGGTCCTCGGGCGTCGCCGCCAGGATGAATTCGAGATCCTCGCGAAAACCCATGTCGAGCATCTCGTCGTCCTCGACGA
>NZ_BPRD01000022.1 GCF_022179745.1 Methylorubrum podarium | reverse complement strand
CGCGCTGATCGTCGCCGCCGCCCTGATGCTGATGTTCGCGATCGTCCCAGGCCTGCCGTTCCTGCCCTTCGTCGCGCTCGCCGGACTGATGGGCTTCGTCGCCATCACCATCCCGAAGCGCCGCGCCGCCCGGGCTGCCGTCGCCGCCGCGAAGGCCAAGCGCGAGGAGGAGAGCAAGCAGGCCGAGGTCAAGGATTCGGTCAAGGAGCAGCTCCGCACCCCCGAGATCGAGCTGTGCCTCGGCCGTCAGGTCGCCGCGCAGATCCAGGGCAGCCACGCCGAACTGCACCACCGCGTCGCCAAGATGCGCCGCAAGTTCGCGCGCCAGTACGGCTTCGTCGTGCCCGACATCAAGCTCACCGACAGCCTCAACCTGCCGCCCAAGACCTACCAGATCCGCATCCACGGCACGGTCGCCGCGACGCAGGAGATGCGGCCGGGCGAGCTGCTCGTCGTCGTCGGCGACGGGCCCCGCCCCGACGTGCCGGCGGAGGAGGTGCGCGAGCCCGCCTTCGGCATGAAGGCGCTCTGGATCGTCGACGCCTATGCCGGCGAGATCCGCCGCTCCGGCTTCGAGGCGATCGACGGCGCGTCCGTCCTGCTCACCCACCTCTCCGAGGTGATCCGCAACAACCTGCCCCAGTTCCTGTCCTACAAGGACATGCGGGCGCTGCTCGACCGGCTCGACCCCGAGTACAAGCGGCTGATCGACGAGATCTGCCCGTCGCAGATCTCGCATTCGGGCCTTCAGGCGGTGCTGAAGCTGCTGCTCTCCGAACGGGTCTCGATCCGCAACCTGCACCTGATCCTGGAGGCGGTGGCCGAGATCACGCCCCATGCCCGCCGGGCCGAGCAGATCGCCGAGCACGTGCGGATGCGGGTCGCCCAGCAGATCTGCGGCGACCTCGCCGAGGACGGGGTGCTCCACGTGCTCCGGCTCGGCGCCAACTGGGACCTCACCTTCCACCAGAGCCTGAAGCGCGACGCCAAGGGCGAGGTCATCGAGTTCGACATCGACCCGCGCCTCGTGGAGCAGTTCGGCGCGGAGGCCGGCGAGGCGATCCGCGAGCGGATGCGGCAGGTCCACGGCTTCGCCCTCGTCACCGCCCCCGACGCCCGGCCCTACGTGCGGATGATCATCGAGCGGATCTTCCCGACGCTTCCCGTCCTCTCGCATCTGGAGATCGCCCGCGGCGTCGAGATCAAGTCGCTGGGCACCATCTCGTGATCCCCGGATTCGGGAGCCTGCTCGGCGGCGACGCCTTCCTGGCGACCTTCCTGATCTTCTGCCGCATCGGCGGCTGCCTCCTCATCGTCCCCGGCTTCTCCAGCCCGCGGGTGCCGGCGCAGGTGCGGCTCCTCATCGCCGGCGGCATCTCGCTCGCGGTGACGCCGCTGCTGCTGCCGCTGTTCCAGGGCCGGCTGCCGGGCCAGGCGCCGACGGACACGCTGGCCTGGATCGCCAGCGAGAGCGTGACCGGCCTTCTCATCGGCCTGCTCGGGCGCATCTTCATCTTCGTGCTGGAGACGGTGATGAACGCGGTCTCGACCATGGTCGGCTTCGGCTCGATGCCGGGCACGCCCGTCGAGGGCACCGATGCGATGCCGGCGGTCGAGACGCTGATCGTCCTCAGCGCGGTCGCGCTGATGTTCGCCGCCGACCTGCACTGGGAGCTGTTTCGCGGGCTGGTCGATTCCTACGCCCGCATCCCGCCGGGCGAGGGCTTCGGCACGCAGACGGCGCTGGTGCGGATCGCCGACCAGATCGGCGAGGCCTTCAGCCTGGCGCTCCGCATCGCCGCGCCCTTCATCATCTACGCCGTGGCGGTGAACCTCGCGGCCGGCTTCGTGAACAAGCTCACGCCGACGATCCCCGTCTACTTCATCGCCACGCCCTTCGTGATGTTCGGCGCGCTGCTCCTGCTCTACTACCTCTCCAGCGAGTTCATGACGCAGTTCCTCGCTGGCTACCTCGCCTGGCTGCGTAAGGGCTGACCGCGATGTCCGCCGCCGACATCGCCAAGCGCCTCAAGCGCGCCGAGCGGCTCACCGCCGTGCAGGAGCAGATGCGCCGGGCCGCCGAGTGGCAGCTCGCCCAGACCCGGCGCGACGCCGACGCCGTCGAGGCGGACCGCGCCGCCCTGCTCGCCGCCGTCGGCTCCTCCGCCCATGGCCACCTGTTTCTGGAGGCGTCGAACCGCCGCCTGCGCGGGCTCGCCGCGCGGGCGACCGAACTCGAGCGGATCGCGGCCTCGCAAACCGCCGAGGTGCGCGAGCAGGGCCTCGCGCTCAAGCGCGCGGAGCTCAATGCCGAGCGGATCGAGACTCTTCTCGACCGCGAGCGCGAGCGGGTCGAGGCGATCGAGCGGCTCGACGGCCTGGTCCAGCGCCGCGATGCAAGCCTCCCGTAAGCCAGCGGGTCTAGGGTTCCACCGATTGTCAGCGGCGCGCCCGGTTCGCGCCGCGTCAGGTTCGATGGCGCGATGAGCATCTCCCCCCCTTCCGACATCGTCATGGACGTGGCGCGCGCCGCCGACCCGGCCCGCTACCAGGAGGCGGCGGCCAAGCTGTCGCAGCCCGGCGACCCGGCGGCCTTCGCCAGCGCCGCCGAAGAGGCGGCCCGCGAGGCGGGCCTGACCACGCACATGCCGCTCGACGTCCACGGGACGCTCACCAGCCTGAAGAACGACACCGCCCGGAGCGCCGCCGATCCCTACAAGAAGTTCGAGGGGCAGGTGATCCAGCAATTCGTCGAGGCGATGCTGCCCAAGGCCGAGACCGTGTTCGGCAAGGGCAATGCCGGCGGCATCTGGAAATCGATGCTGGCCGAGCAGCTCGGCCAGCAGATCGCCCAGACCGGTGGCAGCGGCATCGCCCGCATGCTGAACGCGTCCCGCCCCGCCGCCGCCACGGCGGTGCCCACCACCACCGGCGTGGCGGGCAAGGTCTAACCGCGATGCTGCTCGAATCCCTCAAGCGGCTCGAGGCCACCGTCGAGGCCGAGACCGAGGCGCTCGCCGCCAACGCGCCCCTCGATCTCGACGCGGTCAACCGGGCCAAGAGCCGGAGCCTGCTCGAACTCACCCGCCTCGCCCGCGGCATCGACGTCGCGGCCCTCGACGCCGAGACCGGCATCGTGCTGGAGCGCCTGCGCGACAAGCTGGTCCGCAATCAGGAGGCGGTCGCCCTGCATCTGCGCGCGGTGGAAGAGGTCGGCGAAACGCTCCAGGCGAGCCTCCAGGCCGCCGAGTCCGACGGCACCTATTCCATGCGCCCGGGGCGCGACTGAGCGATGCGCGTCCTCGTCTCCGGCCTGTGGATCTGCGCCGTCACCATCGCCTCCTGCTACGCGGCGGTGACCTTCGGCGGCGGGTTCTTCACGAAATCGACCGAGCCCTACCTCGAAGGACTGCAGTATCAAAAGCTCGCGCCCATCAACATTCCGATGGTCGCCGAGGGCAAGGTGCAGGGCTACGTCATCGCCGTGCTGGTCTTCACGGCGGATGCCAAGCTGATGCACACGCTGCCCGTCGCCCCCAACGCCTTCGTAGTCGATGAGGCGTTCCGCCAGATCTACGGCGACACCACGATCGATTTCCGCAAGCTCGCCCGCTACGACATCAACGCCCGCCTCGCCCAGATCCGCGCCAAGGTCAACGAGCGCCTCGGCTCCGACGTGGTCAAGGACGTGCTCGTGGACGAGCTGAACTTCGTGGCCAAGCGCGAGGTGCGCTCTTAGCGCCACCTCAACTGACTTCATTTGGCCAACGCGTCGTTCCTCATGCTGAGGCGCCGAGCGAGAGCTCGGCCTCGAAGCACGCCGGAACGGTCGATCCCAAGGCACCGGCCTCCCGGGAGAAGCGTCGCGGCGTGCTTCGAGGCTGCTGGCGCAGCACCTCAGCATGAGGACCGGGATGATCGTTGGAACAGGCGGTCGAACGGTTCCAAGTCTTCCTGCCGGTCGGCGCAAGGGGCCGTCGAGGCGCTTCGCCCTGCCCGGCACGGTGGCTCCGCTCGCAGTGACGACGCGGCCCCGGATGCCATGGGGGATGACCGGATCGCGTTGACCGCACTCGGGCACCCGCTCATCCTGCCGCGGCCATGTCCTGCTTCACCGGCCTGTCCGCCTTCCCCATCACCCCCGCCTCGTCCGACGGCCAGGTGGATACGGCGGCGTTGCGCGCGCTCATCGCGCCGCTCGCCGCCGCGGGCGTCGACTCGATCGGGCTTCTCGGCAGCACCGGCACCTACGCCTATCTCTCCCGCGCCGAGCGCCGCCGCGCCCTCGATGCGGCCCTCGACGCGGCGGGCGGCCGGGTGCCGGTCATCGTCGGGATCGGCGCCCTGCGCACCGACGAGGCGGTGGCGCTGGCCCAGGATGCGCGGGCGGCGGGCGCCGCGGCGGGTCTCCTGGCCGCCGTTTCCTACACGCCGCTGACCGACGAGGAGGTGTTCGAGCATTTTTGCGCCGTCGCGACGGGCAGCGGATTGCCGATCTGCATCTACGACAATCCCGGCACCACGCATTTCCGGTTCACGCCCTCGCTGGTCGGGCGGCTGGCGCAGGTACCCGGCATCCGTGCGCTCAAGAGCCCCGCGCCGGATCCGGACACGGTGGCCGGCCATCTCGACGCCCTGCGCCGAGCGGTGCCCGCCGAGTTCCGGCTCGGCACCAGCGGCGACTGGAACGCGGCCGAGGCGCTGCTGGCCGGCGGCGAGGCATGGTACAGCGTCGCGGCCGGGCTGTTTCCGGAAGCCTGCCTCGCGATCCTGCGGGCCGCGCAAGCCGGCGAGGCCGCGCGGGCGCGAGGGCTGAACGCGCGGATGGGGCCGCTCTGGGATCTCTTCCGGGAGTTCTCCAGCCTGCGGGTCATGTACGCGGCGGCCGGCCATCTCGGCCTGTGCCGGGCGGATCCGCCCCGACCGATCCTGCCGCTGCCGGAGCCCGTCCGCCGGCGCGTGGCCGAGGTCGTGGACCGCCTCGCGCTCGCCTGATCCGGCCGCCGCGGGACAGTCGCGTCCGGCCGATCTTAAAGGTCGATTCACGCAGAACTGTTTGACTCTCCCTCAGAGTAAGTTCTGCGTAATCGAGTGCCATGTCCTCATCGGTCGCCGGCGCGCCGGACCTGTCCGGCCTCATCGAGCTCTCGCGCGACCCCGCGCTGGACCTGAAACCCGTGATCCTGCGGGTTCAGACCGACCTGTTCCTGACCGCCCCGGTCCACGACCGGTCCATCCTGCAGGCCTTCGAATCCCTCGCCGCGGGCCTGATCCCGACGGTGGACGAGGAGACTTTGCGCATCGTCGCCGACAAGCTCGACGGCTGCCCCGACGTGCCGGCCGGCGTGCGCGACGCGCTCGAAGCCCGCGGCTTTCCCGTGGCGCCGCCCCGTGAGGCGGAGTCGGAAGCGGAAACCGACCGGGCCCTGGCCGAGAATCCCGGCGCGCTGATCGGCACCCGCGCGCTGGAACGCCTGCTCTCGCGTGCCCGCACCGACGCGGCGCTGGCCCGCACCCTGCTCGGCCGGCCCGACATCCCGCCCGCCGACCTCGCCCCCCTCTGGCTCTTCGCCGGGCCGGAGCAGCGCCGCGCGATCACGGAGGCCGTCGAGGCCACCGCGGCCCTGCGCCCGTGTCCGCCGGCGCCCCGCACGCTGGCGACGAGCCTCGTCGAGCATTCCCACGCCCGCGACCTGCAGGCCTTCGTCACCGCGCTCGGAAACGGGCTCGGCCTGCCGCCGAACTATCTCGGCGCCGCCGTCGATCCGGCCGCCCGCTACGACCTGCTGACCCTCGCCCTGCGGGCGGCGGATCTGCGCGAGGGCGAGGCCGTCTTCGTCTTCCTCACGCTCAACGATACCGTCGCGCGCTCGGTCGATCGGGTGTTCTCCCTCGTGACGCTGTTTCGCGAGACGAGCCGGGCCGCCGCCCGCGACCTGCTCTGCGCGATCCTCGGCGTGCCGGTGATGGAGCGCGCGGGCCGCGAGCACCAGCCGCTGCACGGCCCCGAGGCCAAGCGCGGCACCCCCGCCGCGGCCGAGCGCGGCGGCTACCGCACCATGCTCCCGACGCGCCTGCGCCGCACGAGCTGAGATCTCGAAAAAACTACTCCGCCAGCGGCAGGCCGTGCCGACCCTCGCGGTCGTCGATCTCGACGATCCAGAGATCGGAATCGAAGCGGATCTCCCGCGCGAGGCGCTCCTCGACATCCGGCGACGGGGCGGCGGCGAGGACGGCCGTGAAACGGCGCTCGCCGTCATCCTCCGCCTCGATCAGGGCCTGGGGCGCCGGGCCGTAGAGGTCGGCGGTGCCGTCGAGCCGGTCGATCTTCACGAAGATCGCCCCGGCCTCCGCCGAGCCGCGGCGGCGCTGCACCGCCGGGATGCCCTCGCCGTTGAGGCGGCGCAGCTGCGCGGAGACCCAGAAATCCGAGCGAAGGCGTGGCATGCCCGGTTCATAGGCGTCCGCCGCCGCCGCGTCGATGGCGGCGGGGCATCGTCGACGCCGTCGGATGTTACCCGCTCGCCTTGGCGGTCATCTCGCGGGTCAGGGCGCGCAGGGTCGGCCCGGCGGCCTCGCCCTTCACCGGCAGCTTGCGGTCGCGCTCGAACTTCTCGATCGCCGCCTTCGTGCCAGGCCCCATCAGGCCGTCATCCTTGAGCGGGCCGTAGCCGAGCTTGGCCAGGGCGCGCTGGACGCGGATCACGGTCGGGTCGGGCTTCGGGCTCTCGGGCTTGCCCGCCTCGGCCTTCGCCTCGGTCTTCGGCTCGGGCTTGCGCTCCGCCTTGGGCGTGGCCTTGGGCGTCACCGAGGCGGTCGTCTCGCCGGAGCGGAGCATGTCGGCGATGGCGTCGCGGGGGGCGGCCGGCACCTCCCGCACGGGGGCGGGCTTCGGCGCCTCCACCGCGCGGACTTCCCGGACCGGCGACGCGGACCGCGCGGCCACCGGCTTCGGCTCGACGGTCGGCAGGATCGGCGCCGGATGCGGCCCGGCCTGGAGACCCATGGCGTTGACGCAGACATAGATCGCCGCGCCGGCTCCGAGGACCGTGCCGAACACCCCGCCGGGATAGCGCAGGCAGAACCGCCCGGCCCCCGCCGCCGTGGAGAGGGCGGCGGCCCGCCAGCCGGACGCGGTCGGCCCGCGCGGCGCCGGCTTGCGGCGCGGCGATGTCGCCCCGCTTCGGCCGACGCGCATGTCACCGGGGACGACGATCTCGCGCTGGTCCCGTCGGGCGGGCAGCTCGCGCATCACTTGTCTCCTTCAGCTGTTCGCCGCGCTTCGTCCGATCGGCTCATCCGGCGCGACGCATCGGTGTGTTCACGGGAAGCGGGGCGGGATCGAACAGGCCGACCGGCCGGCGGATCGGCTCGGGCGCCGGTTCCGGCGCCGCGGCGCCCCGCACCGACGTCCGGATCGGCGCCGGCTGGTTCGGCGCAGCGGCGTTCTTCGCGCCGCCGGAAGCCGTCTTGGCGCGGCTGCAGTCGAGCGGCAGCGTCACGGTGACGGCCGTGCCCTTGCCCGGCGCGCTCTCGACGGAGACGGCCCCGCCGTGCAGCCCCGCGAGACCGCGCACCACCGAGAGGCCGAGCCCGGTGCCCTCGTGGGTCCGGCCGTAGCCGCCGCCGACCTGGAAGAAGGGGTCGCCGAGCCGCGGCAGGTCGGCCTCGGTGATGCCGATGCCGTTGTCGCTCACGACGATGTCGAGATAGGCCCCGCCCCGGCGCACCATCACCTCCACTCGCCCGCCGCGGGGCGTGAACTTCACCGCGTTCGAGATCAGGTTGATGAGCATCTGGCGGCAGGCGCGGGCATCGGCCACGAGGGTGAAGCCGGCGGGCACCGGGGCGCTCACCAGGGTGATGCCCGAGGCGTCGGCCTTGAGCCGCATCAGGTCGCAGCAGCCGCGGAGCAGCGCCTCGACGTCGACCGGCTCGGGCTGGAAGTCGAAATGTCCGCCGCGGATGCGGGAGATGTCGAGCAGCGTGTTCACCACGTCGAGCAGGTGACGCCCGGACTGGGCGATGATGCCGGCATATTCCCGCGACCGCTCCGGCGAAAGGCTCAGCGCGCCCTCCCCCGCCAGCACGTCCGAGAAGCCGATGATGGCGTTGAGCGGGGTGCGCAGTTCGTGGCTGACGGTGGCGAGGAAGTGGGTCTTCACCTCGTCCGCGCGCTCGGCCTCGGCGCGGGCGCGGTCGAGCTCCAGCGCGTGGCGGCGGTGCTCGGACACGTCGCGGGTCACCGCGACGACGGTCGAGCCGTTGGCGCCGGCCAGCGCCGCCTCGATCCGGTGGGCGCGCATCTCGGCGTAGATCGTGCGGCTGCCGTCGCCGCGGGGCGCGTCGAGGTGCAGGCGGAACGGCACCGTGGCCGGAGCGCCGTGGGCGGCGACGTCGCTGATCGCCTGGAGCAGCGCCGGACGGTCGCCGATATGCACCCGGTCGAGCAGGCCGTGGCCGCGCAGGCGGCTCGCCTCGGCGCCGACGAAGCGGGCGGCCGAGCCGCTCGCCTCCAGCACGCGGCCGTTGGCGTCGTGCCACGTCACGAGATCGTCGATGGCCGAGAGCAGCAGGCG
>NZ_BPRD01000021.1 GCF_022179745.1 Methylorubrum podarium | reverse complement strand
CGCCGAGCGGAGGGCGGCCACGGCCCCGAGCGCCATCTCGTCGTTCGCGCTGACGACGGCGTCGAACGTCCGGCCCTCCTTCAGCCAGCCCGCGACGACACCCCTGGCCTCGTCGCGCAGCCCGTCGGCGCCGGCCTCCACCGCCACGGTCAATTCGGGATAGGCGGCGAGAACCTCCTGCATTCCCGTGCGGCGCTCGCGGGCGGCGGCGTCGGTTTCGGGGCCGCGCAGGATGGCCACCGTTCCCTTGCCGCCGAGCCTGTCGGCCAGGATGCGCGTCTCAAGGCGGCCCGCGACGAGATCGTTGGAGGAGACGATCGACACCTTGTCGCCGACGCGGTCGAGGGCGGGCCGCCGGCTCAGGAAGACGAGCGGCATCCCGGCCTCGGCGGCGAGGGCCGCGATCTTCCGCGCCGTCGCCGGATCGCCGACGTTGACGATCACGGCATTCGCCTTCGCGGCGATGGCGGCCTCGACGTTGCGCAGATGCTGCGCCGGATCCGGGCCGATCTCCTTGACGGTCAGCACGTGGGTCGGATCCTTCTTCGCGGCCTCCAGCACGGCGGCCTTCACGGCCGCCTGGAACGGCTGCCCGGCGACGCTGTCGAGCGAGGCGAAGATCCGGGTCTCCGCGGCGGCAGGCGCGGCGGCGAGGGCGAGGACGAGTGCGGCGGTGGCGACGCGCATGGTGTGGGTTTCCGTCGGATGGGGTCGGGAGCCGTCAGGCGGCGCGGACGGTTTCGAGGAAGCGGGCGATCTCGGCAGCGAGATGCGCGGATTGGCGCGAGAGCTCGGAGGCCGAGGCCAGGACGTGGCGCGCCGCCGCGCCCGTCGTCTCCGCGGCGCCCGCCACGCCGACGATGTTCTTCGTCACCTCGCCCGTCCCGACGGCCGCCCGCCCGACGTTGGACACGATCTCCTGCGTCGCCGTGCCCTGCTCCTCGACGGCGGCGGCGATCGAGGACGCCACGGTGCTGATCGTGCGGATGCGATCGCCGATGCCGCCGATCGCCGCGGCCGCCTGACCCGTCGCGCCCTGCACCTGCCCGATCTGCCGCGCGATCTCCTCGGTCGCCTTGGCCGTCTGGTCGGCCAGCGCCTTGACCTCCGCGGCCACGACCGCGAAGCCGCGGCCCGCCTCGCCGGCGCGGGCGGCCTCGATCGTGGCGTTGAGCGCGAGCAGGTTCGTCTGCGCGGCGATGCCCGAGATCAGCGTGACCACTTCGCCGATCCTGGCGACGGTCGTGGTCAGTTCGTGCACCAGGGCGGCGGTCCCGTCCGCCTCGGTGACGGCGCGCCGCGCCAGATCTGCCGAGCCGGCGACCTGGCGCCCGATCTCCAGCACCGAGGCGCCGAGTTCCTCGGCCGCGGCGGCGACGGTGCCGACGTTCGAGGCGGCCTCCTCGGCGGCGGCGGCCACATTCGTGGACTGGCTCGCCGTCTGGGTCGCGGTGGCGGTCATGGCCTGCGCCGTCGCCTGCAGTTCGGTCGCCGAGGACGAGACCGTGTCGAGGACGCTGCCGACCGTGGCCTCGAAGGCATGGGCCATCCGGTGCATGGCGGCCCGGCGCTGCTCCTCGGCCGAGGCGCGGGCCAGGGCGGTTTCCGCCTCCAGGGCCTTGGTGTGGATCAGGTTGTCCTTGAACACCTGCACCGCGCCGGCCATCGCGCCGAGTTCGTCCTTCCGCTGCGTGCCGGGGACGGCGCTGTCGAGCTGTCCGTCGGCGAGGCGCGCCATCACCGTCGTCATGCGCCGGACCGGCTTGGAGATGTTCGCCATCAGGTAGCCCCCCACGAACAGGCAGAAGCCGGTGAGGGTGGCGAGCGCGATCAGGATCCAGAGCCTGGCCGAGGCCCGGATCTCGTCGGCGCGCCGCATCGCGGCGGCGACTTCGCCGCCGCGGAAGGTCTGCACCGCCGAGACGGCATAGGAGAACTTGGCCGCGTCCTTGCTCAGATCCTTCTGCAGGACGGCGGTGGCGAGGGACACGGATCCCGCCTTGTCGAGGACGGCGACCTCCTCCTGCACGGCCAGGAAGTGCTGCCAGGCCACCCGCAGCAGGCTGGCGAGTTCGGCCTCGCGCCCTTCCCCGGCAAGCGATGCGTACTGGCTCCAGGCCCGCGAGAACGACACCCGTGCGCTCGACGCCTCGACCTCGTAGCGGCGGCGATCCGTGTCGGTGGAGAAGTGCTGGAGGGCGGTCACCCCGCGCAACTTCTGGCTCAGCGTGGCAAGCTCGCCCAGGACGGTGTTCGCCTCGACATGCCGGGCCATGGTCTCGCTGATCTCAGCGACCTGCGCGATCTTGCTCACGGCGAAGATGCCGGTGAGGATCGACAGCATCATGAGAAGGGCGATCGAAAGGGCGATCTTGGCGCTGATCGACCTGAGATTCTTCAGCATCTGGATTCTCGGCACCGTCCTTTTGTCTGAGTAATCACCTTTATTTATTGAAAGTCTCTTAATCGGAATAGATCGGGATCAGGCCGAGATTATTCATTATGAAACGTCTGTTAAATCTAGTAAATTAGCGTATTTTTCCATATTATACGTCATGACGAAAGTATCCGATCAGTCCCGACGGGCCGGTGTCCGAGCGGGTGGAGCGTCGTCGCGTCTCCGGTCCGCCGCTTCAGAGGCGCGAACGCCGTATTGTGAAACCCGCCGTCGCTCGCTCCGGGCGGCCGGCGGCCTTTCGGGCGCTCCGCGTCCCCGCGCCTCGACCCGATCGGACGGCCCCGCGGTGACGGCCGGAGGGCGGCGCGCGCCGACCCGCGTCGCGGGCGTCAGCCGGAGGTTCGCGGAGTCGCCGAACCCGGCAGCTTGCCGGCGGGCGCCTTCCCGCCTCGCCCCGTCTCGAACGGCACCTTCGCGTCGAGGTCGACGGCCGGCCCCAGGATCTGCGGCTTCTGGTGATAGCCGAGCCGTTCCAGCCGCTCGGTCGCGAGTTCGACGAGGCGCCGGAACGTGATGTTCTTCTCCTTGCGCAGGATGGACGTGAGGCAAAAGGTGAAGGCGCCGTAGCTGGTCGCGCCGTGACGGTACTCGTAGGAAAACTGCTCCTCGCCGCAGGCTTCGATGATGACGGGGAGGAACGGCCCCGTCGGTGCTCCGCGCGCCTTCTTGGCGTGGTCGTAACTCTTCTGGTCGCTGACGCGGAGCAGGGCGGAGCGTCCCAGGCGGACCGTGGCGAGATTGGAGCCGAAGAAGGCCTGCTTTTGCGATGCGCGGCGTGAGAACTCGTCGTTCAAGGGGGTGAAGTCGCGCTCGACCCACATCTCCTCTTCCCGGTTCCAACGGAGCTGGCGGTGGCGGATGTCGTCCGGGGGCGTGATCCCGCGGGCGCGGGCGGCGCCGTCGCGATGCATGCTGCCGGAATGGCAGCAGTCGAAGATCATCAGGAGCTGGGTCTCGTAGGGAAGCTGAGCGTAGAAGCCGTTGATCTGCTCGTCGGAGACGCTGTGCGCCGGCGTCCAGTCGAAATCGTACGGCACGAGCGTCTCGGTGAGGCGGTCCGGTTCCTCGTGCAGGCCGTATTCCGGCACGCGCGCGCCGTGTCCGGAATAGAAGAAGACCAGCTGGTCGCTGGGTTGCGCGCCGTCCACCAGCCATTCGAGCCGAGACAGGATGCCGTCGGCGGTGGCGCGGTCGTTGAGGCAGACGCGAATCTGATCCGGCTCGAACCCGCAATCCTGCAGCGTCGCGCTCATCGAGAAGACGTCGTTGACGCAGCCCGACAGCCGGTTGGCGGCGTCGGGATACTCATCGATCCCGATCAGGAGCGCCTTGCGCCGCGGCGATCCGGCCGCGGCGGGCAGCGACCGGTTCCACGGACCGGCGTTGCTCGGCGCGGCGAGGCCGATCGCCTTGAAGCGACCGGTGGCGACGTCGACGAGGGGTCTCCAGAAGGAGGTCTGGGTCACGACATGGGTGAGGTAGGCGGCCGCGTCATGGTCCCCGGCGCCGGGGAGATCGAACGGCGTCAGGAGCTGGTTGAAATTGTCGACGCCTTGAACCCGCAGCGGCGCGGTGAAGACGTCGTCGTGTTCATTGTAGAGATGGTGCCAATGCCTGACGGCAAGCGGTTGGACCCGGCCGTAGGTGAGGTTGCCGAGAACGAAGGGGTTGCCGATCTGCGATCCGAACGTGACGTAATGCGTGTTGAGGAGGGCCTTGGCCACTTCGCTTTCCGCTGCCTCCGCGTGCGAGAAGGCATTGTACGTCACGAGAGAACCCAGGCTGTGGGCCAGGACGACGTCCGGCTTGAACTCGCGCAGGGTCTCGAGCACGAGCGTCCGCGTGTCCTGCTGGAATTGCTCGTCCTCCACCCAGGCGACGACATAGCCGGCCGTCCAGCGGAGCCGGTCCGAGACGTTGGTGATCGGCCCGCGCGGTTGGCGGAACAAGCCGCCGAGGCCGCTGCGTGCCAGCTTCCAGAAGGCACCGAGCGTATCCGCGAAACTGATATCGGTGCGTTCGAAAATCGGATCGTAGGTGAGAAACTTGAAGTTGAGTTCTGTGTCCGTGTCCGGTCCCACGGCCTGCTTGATCGCACGGGACCAATCGGCATCCCAGCCGCTCTGACGCTGATCGCCGAGGCCATGGACGCAAAGGATCCGCAATGAATTCGGCATGATCTCGCTCCAATATTTTCAGGATGATGATCTGAACTTTCTGATGCGCCGATCGCTGGATACAGTCAGGCTGATGCGGAGCTCGCTCCGGATCAACCCCTCCGACATGCGAATTGTGATGAGCGCGCCTGCCCGCCTGTGGCAGCGGGTTCGCCGAAAGGATGCGTGCCGAAACAACTAAGGGGTGTCGGCCCGATGCGGCCTATCGGACGCGGCGCGAAGGGCATGCGAACAATCCGGTTCCGGCCTCTCGCCGTCCGGACGTCGCCCTTCCGCCCTCGGCCGCCCGGACGGCCCGCGGGCCGTCCCTTCGCGGTCCGAACCCTCAGAACGAGGCGCGCACGCCCCCGAACACGCTGCGCCCGTTGCCCGGAAAGAACGCCACCGGCCCGCCCGCCACCGTCGCGGCGTTGGTGACCACCGCGATGTCGGAGATGAAGCGCGCGTCCGTGAGGTTGCGGGCATCCACGAACAGCGAGACGCCGTTGGCGAAGTCGATGCCGGTCTGGAGGCCGAGGAGGGCGTAGCCGGGCACCTTGAGGGTGTTGGCGTGGTCGGCGAAGGCGCCCTGCGGAACCCAGTCGAGGGCCGGGGCGAGGTAGAATCCGCTCGGATGGCGGTAGCCCAGCACCGTGCGCAGCACGTCGACCGGCACGCCGGCAATGCGGTTGTTGCCGAAGACCGGGTCTCCGACGAAGCGGAAATCGTTGTGCGTCCAGATCTGGGTCAGGCTGAGCCGGTCGCCGGGTCCGGTCAGATCCTCGGCGAGGTCGAGGGTCACGGCGGCCTCGACGCCCTGGTGGCGGGTGCGCGGGGCGTTGAAGGTCGCCGCCGGGATGCTCAGGCCGGGATTGGGCGTGAAGTTGATCAAGGCGTCGCGCACCTCCGCCCGGTAGAGCGTCACGTCCCAGGCGAGGCGGTCGATCCGGCCGCGGGAGCCCGCCTCGTAGGTCCAGGCGCGCTGGGCCGCGAGCGGGACGAAGGTGGTGCCGAGCGTGTTGGTCTGCGCGAGGTCAGAGAAATCGGGCACGTCGCGCGAGCGGGTGATGTCGGCGAACACCTGGATCTCCGGCAGCGGCTGCCACAGGAGCCCGAGCTTGGGGTTGATGCCCTCGTAGGTGACGGCGGCGAAGCGCGCGGCGGGGTTCGTCGGCAGGCCGCCCTTGTCGCTGTAGGTGCGGTTCGCGGAGAACAGCTTGGCGCCCGTCATCAGCGCCATCTCGGGCAGGAACCAGAACCGGTTCTCGGCATAGGCCTCGTAGTTCGAGGCGCTCTGGCGGGCGTTGAGGGTCTGGGCACCGCGCAGGCCGGCCACGTTCACGAATTGCCGGGCCTCGTTGATGCCGGCGAACGCCCGCAGGCCGAGGATCAGGTCGTTGCGGTAGCCGCCGAGATCGAACGTGCCGGCCCAGCGCGGCGCCACGCCGTAGGTCCAGCCGTCCTGGTCGATCACCTGGAAGATCGGGTGATAGAGGTTCTTGTGGATCGCCCAGGAATCGATGTCGAGGCGCCCGACCTCCAGTTCGAACGAGGTGCGGTTGGCGATCCGCTCCGTCGTGACCTTTCGCGACTGGTTGCCGGTGATCGCGCTCGGATTGGCGAGGCGCGGGTTGTTGAGGGCGTTGAACAGCGAGAGCGAGCCGGGCAGCTTCTGGTCGGTGTCGTAGTAGCCGAGGAAGAAGCGCGTCTCGACGCCCGGCGCGAGCCGGTAGCCGACATTGGCGTTGAGGTTGCGCGTGCGCTGGGTCGCGTGGTCGCGAAACCCGTCGGAATCGGTCGCCGTGCCCGAGATCAGGAGATCGGCCGGGCCTGAGATCCGCGAGATCTGGAAATGCTCGCGGATCGTGCCGAAGCTGCCGCCGTCGATCCGGACGGTGTTCGGCGCCAGCGCCGTGTAGGCGGTGGGCGTGACGAAGTTCACCGCGCCGCCGAGCGTCGTCGCGCCGAAGGTCAGCGCGTTGCCGCCCTTGTAGACCTCGACCGAGCGCAGGGAGAGCGGGTCGATCTGGTAGAAGTCGCCGCTGCCGTCGGCGAGGTTGAGCGGGATGCCGTCCTGCAGCAGCTCGATGCCGCGGACGTGGAAGCCGCGGGCGATGCCGGAGCCGCGGATCGAGAGGCGCATCTCCTGGCCGTAGCGCTCCTGCACGAACACGCCGGGCACGTCTTTGAGCACGTCGCGCACGGTGTTGGCGTAGCGGTCTTGGAAGGTCGCGGCATCGACGAAGGCGACCGAGCCGACGGTGGCGTTCACCGCCGCCCGCTGCGCGGCGACGCTCGGGACGGTGAGCGAGCCGGCCGTCTCGCCCGGCGCGGCGGGGCGGCCGGTGCCGGAGACGCTGATCTCGGACAGCGTGGCGGAGGAGGTGGCCGCGTCCTCCGTCGGGGCTTGAGCGAAGGCCGGGGCGGCGAGGAGGAGCCCGGCGGCGAGCAGGGGCGATGACAGGGCGGCACGCGGCACGGCCCGTTGACGGCAAGGCATGAGGAAGCGTCCGTGGTCTGAAGGATCGGGGAGGGCGATCGATCAGACGGCGGGCGGGGCGCGCGGGCTCGGGCGCGTGCCGGGCGGCGCGCGGGGGAGGGCGACGATCTCGGGCCGCCACGCGACCGGGGCGATCCGCTCCGGCGGCCAGGCGACGAGGGCGTGGCCGGGCTCCGGCACGTCGAGGCTCGGCAGGACGTGGGCGGCCTGGCAGCAGGGCAGGTGCGCCGGGTGCGGCTTCGCCGGCGCGTCGGGGTCCGACGCATCGGGCGCGCAGAGGACGTGAACGAGGCCGCCGTCGGGGCCGGCGGTTCCGGCGAGCGCGGCCGCGCCGAGGACGACCTGCAGGGCGAGCGCGTAGAGCGCGGCCACGGCGATGACCGCGCGGCACACGGACCATCCCGGCAAGCGCCCTCGCATGGCCGCCAGCTATGGCCAAGCTCGCACGGGCGTCAATGGACTCGCGGTCCCGGCCGCCCGGTTTTTCGTCTCGGCCCCAGGACGGGCGCCCTGCCGTCGGCGGCTCCGAGCCCTCAGGTGTTGCGGCCGTCGGCAGCCAGCTTGCGCAACTGCTTCAGGGCGAGCGCGTGCCCGGCCTCGAGGTCGAGGGGGCCGGCGAAGCCGCCGTCGCGGTCCATCATGTAGACCATCAGCGTGTGCTCCAGGGTGTAGTCGCCGCCGGGCAGCGGCACCCGCTTCACGAAGGCGCGGTAGTCGCGCGCCACCCGCTCGATCTCCTGCGGCGTGCCGGTCAAGCCGGTGATCCGGTCGGTGAACGAGGCCATGTACTCCCGCATCACCTCTTGCGTGTCCCGCTCGGGATCGAGGGTGATGTAGTAGGCCTGGATCGCGCCGCCCTGCGCGCCGAATTCATCGAGCAGGGTGCCGAGGTCGGCCAGCGTCGTCGGGCAGACGTTCGGGCACTGGGTGAAGCCGAAGAAGACGAGGAAGGGCTTGCCCTTCAGCGCCCGCGAATCGACGGTGCCGCCCTTCGAGGAGTCGAGCCGGAACGGGCCGCCGACCACCGACAGGGCGGAGGGCCTGTCCCCCCGCGGCAGGAAGGCGACCGTCGCCGCCACGATGCCGGCGAGGGCGAGCGCGAAGGCGATCAGGATCAGCGTGCTTCCCCGCTTCGAGGCGGGGGCGGCGGCCCGGTCCGGTCGCGGCTCAGTGGCCATGGTCGTGTCCCGAATGGTCCTGCCCCGAATGGTCTTGCCCCGAATGGCCGGGCTTGCCGCCCGCCCCTTCCGGGGCCTTGGCGGCGAGGCTCTCGACGGCGAACTCCACCGGGACGCTGCCGGCCCGCTCGAAGCGCAGCGTCCCCTTCACCCGCTCGCCCTTCCTCAGCGGGGCCTTCAGGTCGAGGAACATCAGGTGGTGGCCGCTCGGGGCGAGCGACACCGTCTGGCCGGGCGGGATCGCCAGGCCGTCGGCGAGGGGCGCCATCTTCATCACGCCGCCCTCCATCGACATCGTGTGCAGTTCCCCGCGCCCGGCCGCCTCGATCGTGCCGCCGGTGAGCCGGTCGGGCTCCGTGCCGGTATTGGTGACCGTGAGGTAGCCGCCCGCGACCTTGGCTCCGCCGGGCGTCGCCCGCGACCAGGGATGGCCGATCTTGAGCGGGCCCGCCTGGTAGTCGTGGGCCCGGGCCGGGCTCGTCGCAGCCAAACCGAGGGCGAGGAGGAGGGCGGCCGGGACAGCGTGAAGGCGCATGATCGTGTCTCCGTTCGGAGAGGAAAGGGAGCGCGCGGATCTCGGGCTTCGAGCCCCGCGCGGCGGGGTCGGCGGCCGCTGCCGCCGCTCAGTGATGGTGCGGGTGGCCGCCCGCGTCGGGCGCGGCACCGGGTCCTTGCGCGCCGATCGGCGCCACGGTGAAGGTCACCGGCACCGTCCCGGCCCGCTCGAAGGTCAGCGTGCCCGAGATGCTCTCGCCCGCCCTCAGCCCGTCCTTCAGGTCGAGGAACATCAGGTGGTAGCCGCCGGGCTTGAGCGCGACGCTTCCTCCCGGCGACAGGGCGAGGCCGCCCTCGACGGGCGCCATCTTCATCACCCCGCCCTCGGTCGTCATCGAGTGGATCTCCGCCCGGCCCGCCTGCGGGATCGCGGCGCCGGTGAGCCGGTCGG
>NZ_BPRD01000020.1 GCF_022179745.1 Methylorubrum podarium | reverse complement strand
CGAAGGGAAGACCGAAGCGATCAAACGGATGCCGTATCACGGCTCCGCCGCACCGAGAGGCTTGTTCTCTTCCTCCGCCAGCAGCGGCACCTCGTAGTCCCGCAGCACCTTCTCGATATCGGCCTTGCGCTTGCGCAGCACGGTGTTGAGGGTGCGCTTCCAGTCGTTCTCGTTCTGGCGGACGCCCATCGAGACCCGGAAGGTCAAGGGAGGCCGCGTCGGCTCGCTGAGGAGCGGCACCACATCCATCGGCACGCCGCTCTGCTTGGCCAGCCAGCCCGCGGCCGGTCCCCAGAGGATCGCCACGTCGATCTTCTTCTCGGCAAGGTCGGCGATCACCCCGGCGGCGACCGTCTGATGCTTGCGCTCGGATCCGAAGGCGTAGGGCGCGTAGGCGTGGATCCGTTCGCCGACGAGCTTCAGCTCGCTCAGGCGGTTGGTGGGCGGCGTGCCGGCGATGATGCCGATCTGCCGGTCCTTCAAGCGCGGATCGTCGAGGCTCTTGATGTCCGGCATCTCGCCCTGGCGCGAGACGAGGACGTAGGCCGACCGATAATAGGGATTGGTCGGCTGAACGATCTCGCCGCCCGAGGTGCCGATGATCAGGTCGCACAGGCCGGTGCCGAGGGTGTTGCGGACGAAGCCGGGCCCTTGGGTCAGCCAGTAGTAGCGCAGCTTGACCTTCAGTTCGTCGGCGACGATCTGCGCGATCTTGTTCTCGAAGCCGTCACCCTTGCGCTCGGAGAAGGGCATGTTGCCGGGATCGCTGCAGACGCGCAGCACATCCTGCGTGACCATGTCCGGCAGGTGCTGCGCCTGCGCGGGCCGCGCCCCTGCGGAGAGCAGGAGCGCGGCGGCGGCAAGGGCGCCGAGAGGGCTTGAGCGGGTCATCAGCCGCCCAGGCACTCCTTCTCGGCCGTCTTGGCGGCTTCGGGCTTCTCTTCCTTCTCGCCCGGACGCGCGCGACCCCAGGCACCGGAGGCGCGGGCGCGCAGGTACACGTAGAGGTCGTTGGCGTAGCACATGACGTTCTTGTTATCGCCGAAGGCGGGCATCACCTGGTTGGCGGTGTTGCTCACGTCCTGCTTGCCGCCGGCGAGGATGCCGTAGAACTCCTCGTAGGAGAGGATCTTCAGCGAATCCTTGAGAGCGGGGGCGTAGGTCGAGCCCATGCCGTCCGGCCCGTGGCAGACGTGGCACTCGGCGTGGTACCGGCGGTACCCGGAATAGGTGTACCAATCGACCTTCTTGCCGTCGTTGGTGATGTGGAAGGTCGGGTGACCATCCTTGTCGAGGTACTTGCCGTCCTCGTCCTTCACCGCCGTGGCGGCCTTGAGCACCTTCTCGTCGAGATCCTTGGCGTTCGGATCGAGCTTGTTGGCGAGTTCCGGCTTGGCGTCCTGTGCGAGGACGGCGGTCGCGGTCGGGACCGCTCCGAGCAGGGCCGCGCCGATGAGACCTAGAACAGCGGTTCTTTTTATAGAAGACAACGACGTTTCTCCCGAGACCGTATGTTGCACCGCAGCATAATTCGTGCGGCTACGAGGCAGGCCGTACAGCATAATCATAGAATCATAAAGATGCCGGCGCGATTTCCCGCGCCGGCATCCTTAGGCTCAGTGTCGCAAGCGACTTAGTTGTTCGGCAGAGCGAACACGGTCAGCTGGCCACCCAGGTTGGTGTAGCTCGACAGGGCCGCGTAGCCGCCCACCGCGCCGAGACCGGCGTTCGGGTCGGTCAGACCGGCCGCGAGGCCGATGCCCGCCCAGCCGCCGACGCCCGACAGGACGCCCACGTACTGCTTGCCCTTGTGCTCGTAGGTCATCACGTTGCCGATGATGCCCGACGGGGTCTTGAACTTGTAGAGTTCCTTACCCGACTTCGAGTCGACCGCCTTCAGGTAGCCTTCCAGCGTGCCGTAGAAGACCACGTCGCCGGCGGTGGCCAGCGCGCCGCCCCAGGCCGAGAACTGCTCGGGGTTCGACCACTTGATCTTACCGTTCACGCCGTCCCAGGCGATGAAGTTACCCATGCCGCCGTGCGAGCCGGGGGCCGGGTACATCGAGAGGGTCGCACCGACATAGGGCTGGCCCGGGGTGTAGGTCACCCGGAACGGCTCGTAGTCCATGCAGACGTGGTTGGTGGGCACGTAGAAGAGCTGCGTCTTGGGCGAGTAGGCCGCCGGCTGCTGGTCCTTGGAACCGAGCGCCGCCGGGCAGATGCCCTTCGAGTTCACGTCTTCGCCGTTCTGCTCGGTCGAGTACTTCGACACGACCAGCGGACGGCCGTAGGTCTTGGACCCCTTGTCCATGTCGACCTTGGTGGCCCAGTTCACGACCGGATCGTACTTCTCGGCGACGAGGAGTTCGCCGGTGGCGCGATCGAGCGTGTAGCCGAAGCCGTTACGGTCGAAGTGCGTCAGGAGCGGACGATCCTTGCCGTCGATCTTCTGATCCGTGAGGATCATCTCGTTGATGCCGTCGTAGTCCCACTCGTCGTGCGGGGTCATCTGGTAGACCCACTTGGCCATGCCGGTGTCCGGGTTACGCGCCCAGATCGTCATGGACCACTTGTTGTCGCCCGGACGCTGCTTCGGGTTCCAGGTCGAGGGGTTGCCCGAGCCGTAGTACATCAGGTCGAGCTTGGGATCGTAGGAGAACCAGCCCCAGGTGCAGCCGCCGCCGGTCTTCCACTGATCGCCTTCCCAGGTCTTCAGCGAGGAGTCCTTGCCGACCGGCTTGCCGAGAGAGGTGGTCTTCTCGGGATCCATGATCATGTCGGCGTCGGGGCCCTGCGAGTGGCCGCGCCACACCTTCTTGCCCGTCTTCAGGTCGTAGGCGGTGACGTGGCAGTTCACGCCGAACTCGCCGCCGGAGATGCCGACGATGACCTTGTCCTTCACCGGGAGAACGGTGGCGGTGTTGGTCTCACCCTTGGACGGGTCGCCGTTCTTGACCGACCAGTTGACCTTGCCGGACTTGGCGTCGAGCGACACGAGCGTGGTGTCAGCCTGGTGCAGGAGGATCGCGCCATCGGCATAGGCCAGACCACGGTTGACCGTGTCGCAGCACATCACCGGGATCACCGACGGATCCTGCTTGGGCTCGTACTTCCACACGATCTTGGCGCCCTGGTCGAGGTCCAGCGCGTAGACGATGTTCGGGAAGGGCGTGTGGACGTACATGATGTTGCCGACGACGAGCGGGGAGCCCTCGTGGCCGCGCAGAACGCCGGTCGAGAAGGTCCAGGCGACCTGGAGGTTCTTGACGTTGTTGGCGTTGATCTGGTCGAGCTTGGAATAACGGGTGTTGGCGTAGTCGACGGTCTGAAGAACCTGCTCCGCCGGGTTGGCGATGCCCTTCATGACGCTTTCGTTGGCCAGGGCCGGGCTCGCAGCAGCGAGACCCGCACCGAGGGCGAGAAGATGTACCGCTCTCATGGATTCCTCCGACAAGTCTTACCCGCGGCCGGATAGCAGCCCGCTACCCGCCGTTGATTGACCTGCTGTTTGCGACAGGGATCGTATTCGCTCCGGCAGCTCGCGATCACTCGCCTTCGGATCCGAGAAAATCTCGTTCTTTCGGCAGCTTACGCGGCTGGTTCCGCATCCCCGAGCGGCCCCCTCAAAACCGAAGCTTGAACGAACTCTAAGAAAATTTCCGGCGCCGTCAACTCGCTTTCGCGCGTGGAATGTCGCAGCTGCCACAGGCTTTATCAGGAAACTTTCTTATTAAAACGAGATTTTTGCGCCGCACAATTTGATGCGCAGCGCACACTTCTCAAGTTTAATTTGTCGAGTTGGTGGGCAATGTCGTCGGCTTGAATGCGCCTGCCGCATGAAGGGACACTCACGACGCTCCCTGCATGCACGGAGAGCACTTTAATTCCTGACTCCACCCCCGTCTGGAGGAAGATCCTATACCGCGCCGCAAAAGCGATCCTGCTTCCGCAGGGACACTTTGCCGGACATCGACCACCCGCGGGGGCACCGGGCGGCCGGGAAATTTTTGCACGCGCCCATGCCGCTTATCCTTAAGGACAGGCGTCCGATCGAGAGACTGCCTCCAGAGAGACGAGGGCGGAGCCGGATTCCGGCACGATCCGCCGGCACGGACTCGTAGCGGACGCGATTCTCTCGGGCGTGATTCTACTGAGCGACGATACCGGGGAACCGCGCGGCCAGGCCGCGGCGGGTCGCGTCGGCCCAGGCCCGGTCCCGCTCCGGGCGCGGCCGGTCGAGGGGGAGGTTCGCGAGGAGATGCGCCGGCCGGGGCGAGACCAGCAGGAGCCGGTCGGCGATCTCGATCGCCTCGGCCACGTTGTGCGTGACCATCAGCACGCTCGTGCCGGAGCGGGCCACCGCCGCGACCACCAGGGCGCGCAGGGAGGCGGCCGCCGCGTCGTCGAGCGAGACGAAGGGCTCGTCGAGAACGAGGATGCGTGGCTCCAGCGCCAGCGCCCGCGCCAGGGCGACCCGGCGCTGCATCCCGAGCGACAGCGCGCCGGGATAATGCGCGCGCCAGGGCGCGAGCCCGAGCGACTCGAATAGGTCGTCGAGGTCGCGCGTCCGCCGCTCGCGCGGCAGGCCGAGCCGCACGTTCTGCTCGATGGTGCGCCAGGGCAGCAGGCGCGGATCCTGGAACACCATGGCGATGCCGGCCTGCGACGGCTCGGGCGTCACGCTGCCCTCGAAGTCGCGGTCGAGGCCGAGCAGGATGCGCAGGGTGGTGGTCTTGCCCGCGCCCGACGGTCCGATCAGGCAGGTGATCTCGCCGGCGTGAAGGTCGAAGGCGAGGCCGCACACCGCCTCGACCGCCTCGGTGCGCGCCTTGCGATACACCTTGCGGTCCACGCGCACCGTCAGGAGCGGCGCGGGTCCGGTGACCGTCTCAGCGCCAGCGGCGGACATGGGCGTCGAGGGGCTGGAGGAGGAAGGCGTCGATGGCGAGCATCACGCTCATGAAGACGAGGCTGTAGCCGATCACCGCGGTGACGTCGAAGAGGGTGAAGTAGTAGTTGATGGCGAACCCGACCCCGTTCGGGCGCCCGAGCAGTTCCACCACCAGCACGATCTTCCAGGCGAGCGAGATGCCCGACCGCGCCGCCGCCACCATGAAGGGCTGCAGCTGCGGCAGCAGCACGTGGGCGATCCAGGTGCGGCGGTCGAAGCGGTAGGTCGTCGCCATCTCCTCCAGGCCCGGATCGAGGCCGCGCGCCCCCTCGCGCATGATGACCGCGACGTTGGGCAGCTTGTTGAGCGCCACCGCGACGATGGCCGCGGTCTCGGTGAGCCCGAGCCAGACATAGGCCAGCACCGTGATGACGAGGGCCGGCGTGTTGAGGACGACGAGGAGCGGCGTGTCGAGCAGTCGGTCGGCGAGGCGCGAGCGGCCGAGGGCGATGCCGAGCAGCACGCCCAGGCTCATGGCGATCACGAAAGAGACCGCCACCCGGGCAAGCGTGACGCCGACATTGAAGAAGAGGCTCCCGGCCTCCGCCTCGCGCAGGACGAAGGCGAGCACCGCGCTCGGCGCCGGCAGGGTCCGCACGTCGGCGTAGACGGAGATGCCCTGCCAGAGGGCGAGGAGGACGCCGAGGGAGAGGAGGCGCGCGAGCAGGGCCATGCGGAGGGTCAATGGACCGGAACCGGGACCGAAGCCGTCATCGCGCCGCCGTCAGCCGTTGCCCGCGGCGTCGAGATAGAGGTCCGGCGGCAGGCTCTTGCCGGCACCGAGGAGCTGGGCCCCCGCGAGCCGGTCGAGCGCCGCGTAGATGCGCTCGCCGTCCGCGCGCTCCGCCGCGATGGGCCGGCGCGGGATGCCGGCGAGGAAGTCGCGCTTGAGGGTGGCGAAGGTGGCGTCGTCCTCCGCCGCCATGAGCGGGCGGACCGTCTCCCACAGGGCCGGCTCGTTGGCCAGAGCGTCCTTGGCGGCGACGGAGGCCCGGGCGAAGCCCCGCACCACCTCGCCCCGGTCGGCCACGGTGTGGCCCTCGTAGAGGTAGCCGATCAGCGAGACGGCGCCCTTGGCGCCGAAGGCCCGCATCACGTCGTCGGCGGAGATCAGCCGCTTGAAGCCCTTGGCTTCGAGGCGGGCGCAGAACTGCCAGTAGAGCAGGGCCGCGTCGAGTTCGCCGCTCTCCAGCTTCTGCGCCAGCAGGGGCGGCGCGCCGTAGGCGATCTGCGCGGCGTTGGCGAGGTCGAGCCCCGCCGTCTCCTGCGCCTGCGCCTTCAGCAGGATCCAGTTCTTGTCGAGCGCCCCGCCGGCCACCCCGAGCCGCTTGCCGGCGAGCCCCTTGAGATCGCTGATCGGGCTGCCCGCCGGCACCATCAGCGCGCCTTCCGTAGTCGAGTAGGGCGAGAAGCGCACGCCGCGGCCCTCGTTGCCGAGGCGGGCGGCGAAGATCAGGTCGCCGACGATCGCGTCCACCTGGCCGCCGAGGAAGGCGATGCGGGCGGCATCGTTGCCGGCGAGCTTGACGATGTCGAGGGTGAAGCCGTTGGCCGCGTCGAAGCCCCGCGCCTTGATGACCGCGGCCTCCCAGGAGGCGGTGCCGAAGGGCAGCACGCCGAGCCGGAAGGTCTCGCCCGCCGCCCGCGCGCGGCGAACCGCCGGCAGCGCCGCCGCGAGCGACAGGGCCGCCGTCGCGAGCATTCCGCGCCGTGACAGCATGGGCGTCCTCATGAAGTGTCGGTCAGGCCGTCCCGCCGGTTCGAAGGCGAGCGTTTCTGTTGAAATTTTTAATAGGGACTCGCTCCCGCCCCGTCCACAGCCGCTCCCGGCGTTTCCGCTGCGACATGCGGGCCCGCGCCCGGCGCCCGCCTCCGCGGGCTCAGGCTTTCGCGCCGCGAAGCCGCTCACGCGGCTTCGCGCGATGGCCGCGCGTCTTCTTGATCCCGGCTTGCACCGCCGCCCGTCCCGACGCAGGCTTCCGCCCGATCCCGTGGGAGGCGACGATGGCACAGACACGCGAGGGCGTCCTCGACGACGCGACGGTGGAGCGGCGGCTCAAGGAGGAGCTTCCGGGGTGGCGGCTGGAGGACGGCTGGATCCGCCGAACCTACAAGACCGCCTCGTGGAAGAGCACGCTGATGGTGATCAACACGGTGGGCCACCTGGCCGAGGCCGCGTGGCACCACCCGGACCTCACCGCCTCCTACGCCTGGGTCGAGGTGCGGCTGATGAACCACGCCGCCAAGGGCATCACCGAGAAGGATTTCGCCCTGGCGAAGAAGATCGAGGAGGTGGTGGGCTGGCAGCCGGGCGCCGAGGGCGGCGCGCTGGAGGGCACGCCGAGCGATCCGCGCTTCGCCTACATCAAGTACGAGAAGTGATACCGCTTCCGGTCCATTCCTCTTGTGCCGCTTCCCGTCATCCCGGGTTCCGCAACGCGACCCCGGGATGACGGTGGTGGGGTCCGGACCAAGGCGATCCGCCGGAACCGCGATCAGGCCACGCCGTGCTGCCGGAACCAGTCCTGCAACCGCTTCCAGCCCTCCTGCGCCGGCTCGGCCCGGTAGCTCGGGCGATAGTCGGCGTGGAAGGCGTGCGGCGCGTCCGGGAAGACGACGAAGTCGCAGGTCTTGGCCGCCGCCCGGCAGGCCTCCTTCATCCGGTCGATCGTGGCGACGGGAATGCCCTGGTCGGCCCCGCCGTAGAGGCCGAGCACCGGCGCCTTGAGCTCGGCGGCGACATCGACGGGATGTTTCGGCATCAGGGCCGAGCCGTCGCCGACGAGGCGCCCGTACCAAGCGACGCCCGCCTTCACGCCGGGATTGTGCGCGGCGTAGAGCCAGGTGATGCGCCCGCCCCAGCAGAAGCCGGTGATGCCGAGGCGGCCCGTATCGGCCTTACCCGTCCCCTTGGCGTAGGCGACCGCCGCGTCGAGGTCGCTCATGACCTGGGCGTCGGGCACCTTGGAGACGACCTCGCTCACGATCTGCTGGATGTTCGTCAGCTTCGAGACATCGCCCTGCCGGGCGTAGAGCTCGGGCGCCAGGGCGAAGTAGCCGAGCTTGGCCAGGCGGCGGCACACGTCCTTGATGTGCTCGTGGACGCCGAAGATCTCCTGCACGACCAGAATCGTCGGGAAGGGACCGCCCTCGGCCGGCATCGCCCGGTAGGCCGGGATCTCGCCGTCCTGCGTCGGGATCTTCACCTCGCCGGCGGTCAGGCCGTCCGTGCCGGTGGTGATGGTGGTCTGCGCCGCGACGGGCTGCACCGCGAGGGCGAAGCCGGTGGCGAGGCTGGTGGCGATCACCGTGCGGCGGGAGAGAGTCGTCTGAGCCGCGAGGCTCCGCAGGTCGGCGTCGAAAGCGGTCATGCGCGCCTCTGGAGGTTCGAGAACGTCGAGCGGGCCGGAGCCCGACGGCAGAGTTAGCAGCGCATCGGCAAAAGGCGATGACGGCCGCTGCCTGACGCTCAGCCCACCTCCGCAGCGGGCGGACGATTCGCGCCGGCCGGTTCGGCCACGGTCGGGGTCCGGCTCAGCTCGGCCCTCAGCGCGTCGAGGAAGTGGCGCACCCGCGCCGGCCGGTGCTGCCGCGACGGGAGGACGGCCCAGATCGCGAGCCGTTCCGGTTCGGCGTCGGACAGGCTCAGCGCGACCAGGGTTTCCTCGGCGAGGTCCTGAGCCACGTCCCAGTAGGTGAGTAGCGCGAGGCCCGCCCCGGCGAGGCAGGCTTCGCGCACGGCATCGACGCTGTTGGCCGCCAGACGTCCCCCGACGCGCCTGGCGAGAGGTTTCCCGTCCCGGGTGAACGGCCACGCCTCCATCGCGTGCAGCGTCAGGCAGGCGTGGCCGTCGAGGTCCGCCAGGCGCGCCGGGCGCCCGTGGACGGCCAGGTAGCCCGGGGCGGCGCAGAGGATGCGTGGGTTGTCGGCCAAGCGGACGGCGACGAGGTCCGACGCCTGCAGGGTGGCCACCCGCAGCGCGACGTCGATCCCCGAGGCCACGATATCGACGATGCGGTCGCTGAGCGTCAGATCCACCTGCAGCAGCGGGTTCTCGGCCATCAGGCGCACCGCCAGGGGCACGACCAGCGCCCGCCCGATCCGGTTGGGCGCGGTCACCCGCAGGACGCCGCTCAAGCCTTCGTGCCGCTCGACGAAGGCCGCCGCGGCGGCCTCCCGCGCTGCGATCATGGTCCGGGCGAAGGGGAGGAAAGTCTCGCCGTCCGCCGTCAGGGCGACGGCCCGGGTCGTGCGATGCAGGAGGCGGACGCCGAGTTCCGCCTCCAGCGCGGCGAGGCGGCGGCTGACCGCCATCGGCGAATGCCCCGACGCGCGCCCGGCGGCCGAGAGGCTGCCGGTCGTGACGATCGAGCAGAACAGGGCGACGTCGGCGAGATCCATCGGCATATCATGGGGCGATAAGATCCTTATCGTCCAGCCGCGCTACCGCGCTCCGACGCCCGCCGCTACCTCGAGCCCACCCCATCGCGGCAGACAGGGCGCTCCCCGCCGAACCGGTCCTTTCGATCGACAGGCGAGCGCCGAAGCGGAGTCCGACATGAGCACGCGCCCCGACGGCGTCTTCACGCCCATCGATATAAACAACCTCACGCTCCGCAACCGCCTGGCGGTCGCGCCGATGACCCGCGTGAGCGCGGCCGAGAACGGGACCGCGACGGCGGAGATGGCGCGCTACTACGAGCGCTTCGCCCGCGGCGGCTTCGGCCTGCTGATCACCGAGGGCCTCTACACCGACCGGGCCTTCGCTCAGGGCTACCGCCATCAGCCCGGCCTCACCGACGCGGCGCAGGCGCTCGCCTGGCGCCCGGTGGTCGAGGCCGCCCACCGCCACGGCGCGCGCATCGTCGCGCAGCTGATGCATGCGGGCGCGCTCAGCCAGGGCAACCGTTTTCGCGACGCCACCGTCGGCCCCTCGGCGGTCCGGCCCCGGGGCCAGCAGATGGCGTTCTACTATGGGCAAGGCCCCTATCCGACGCCGCGCGCCATGACGGAGGCGGAGATCGCCGACGCCGTCCAAGGCTTCGCCGACGCGGCCGAGCGGGCCATCGCCACCGCCGGGTTCGACGGAATCGAGATCCACGGCGCGAACGGCTACCTCATCGACCAGTTCCTGACGGAGTCCACCAACCGGCGCACGGACCGCTGGGGCGGCGACACGTCCCGGCGCACCGCCTTCCTCGTCGCGGTGCTGCGGGCGGTGCGGGAGAGGGTCGGCGGACGGGTGCCGGTCGGCGTCCGGATCTCGCAGGGCAAGGTCAACGACTTCGCCCACACATGGGCCGGGGGCGAGCGGGACGCCGAGGCGATCTTCGACGCCGTCGCCGAGGCCGGCGCGGACACCATCCACGTCACCGAGCACGAGGCCTGGAAGCCCGCCTTCGAGGGCGGCCGTGACAGCCTCGTCGCCCTCGCGCGCCGGTTCGCGCCCGATCTGCGCCTGATCGCCAACGGCGGCCTCCACGATCCGGCGCGGGCGCAGGCGGTCCTGGAGGCCGGGGCCGACCTCGTGGCCCTCGGCAAGGGCGCACTCGCCAACCCGGATTTCCCCGAGCGCATCCGGGCCGCGCGGGCAGTGGCGGCGTTCGATCCCGCGCTGCTGGGGCCGATCGCCAACATCAAGCCGAGCGAGCTGGCCGCCTGATCACATTTCCGATCGATCCCTTCGGTGCCGCCGCTTTCCGTCATCCCGGGGCCGCGCAGCGGAACCCGGAATGACGGTGGTGGGGTCGAATCGAACCAATCAGCAGGGAACCCGCGTGAGGCGCAATTCCACGGATGCCGACACGCGGATCGAACGCGCAGAAGGAGCAAGACGATGCTGGAACGAGTGGTCACCGAGCCCGACAATTACGCGCCCTTTCTGCTCTCGCAGGGCATCCGCTACGGCAACCTCGTCTTCATTTCCGGTCAGGCGGGTGCGGGCGACGACGGCCGGATCGTCGAGGGCGGTTTCCGGGTCCAGGGCGAACAGGCCTTCGCCAACCTGCGCCGCGCCCTGGAAGCCGGCGGGTCGAGCCTGAAGGACGTGATCAAGGTGACGATCTTCGTCACCGACATGGGTCATTTCGCGGACGTGGTCGAGCTGCGCCGAAAATTCTTCTCGGCCCCCTACCCCGCCGACACGATCGCGGAGGTGAAGGCGCTCTACGATCCCGCGGCGATGATCGAGATCGAAGCGATCGCGGCCGTGCGCGACGCGTGACGCCGCCACGGTCGAGCCTGAGCGTTCCGCAAAAGAGAATGGCCGGGCGAACCCGGCCATCCTCCGTCGAACTCCAAAAAATTACTTCCCGCCCATCGCGTCGGCCTTCTGGATCAGCGCTTCGGCCATGCGGATCGAGGCGATGTCGATGAGGCGGCCGTCGAGCGAGACGGCGCCGCGGCCGGCCTTGGCGGCCTCTTCCATGGCTTCCAGGATGCGGCGGGCCTTGGTGACCTCGGCCTCGGAGGGGGTGAAGACCTCGTTGGCGAGATCGATCTGCGAGGGGTGGATCGCCCACTTGCCCTCGAAGCCGAGGGCGGCGCAGCGGCGGGCCGCCGAGGTGTAGCCGTCCGGATCGGAGAAGTCGCCGAACGGGCCGTCGATCGGGCGCAGGCCGTAGGCGCGGCAGGCCACCAGCATGCGGTTCTGGGCGAACAGCCACGGGTCCTGCCAGTGGGTCTGGCGGTTGCCCGCCTCGTCCTTGTCGGTGAGCACCGAGTAGTCGGGGTTCACGCCGCCGATCACCGTGGAGCGGGCGCGGGTGGAGGCGGCGTAGTCGGCGACGCCGAAGGACATCGCCTCGAGGCGCTTCGAGGAGGTCGCGATCGCCTCGACATTGGCCATGCCGAGCGCGGTCTCGATCAGGATCTCGAAGCCGATCTTCTTCTCGCGCTTCTTGGCCTGCTCGATCTGCGTCACCAGCACGTCGATGGCGTAGACGTCGGCCGGCACGCCGACCTTCGGGATCAGGATCATGTCGAGGCGCGGGCAGGCCTCCACGATATCGACGACGTCGCGGTACATGTAGTGGGTGTCGAGACCGTTGATGCGGATCATCATGGTCTTGTTGCCCCAATCCAGGTCGTTGAGCGCCTGGATGATGTTGGTGCGCGCCTTCTCCTTGTCGTCGGGCGCGACCGCGTCCTCGAGGTCGAGGAAGATCACGTCGGCCTTCGAGGCGGCCGACTTCTCCATGAAGGTCGGGTTCGAGCCGGGAACCGCGAGTTCCGAGCGGTGCAGGCGGGGCGTCGCCTGTTGAATCAGGGTGAAGCTCATCGTGGTTCCTCCGTTCTCCGAGACCGTCGTGTTGTGTGCGCGGTCACCTGCGTGCCGCGCTTCTATCTCGCGCGCCCGGTCCGGCCGTCCAGCCGGGTCCGCGACACGTCGCCGAGATTGTATGCATTATCCAGTCGCGCCGAAGCCGACGGCGATGCAGTTGATGGAGAGGAGCAGGGCGGACTTCACCGCCTCGCGCTTGTCCTCGTCGGTTTCGCTGCGGTAGCGGCGCAGCAGCTCGACCTGCTCGCGGCTGACCTGGTTGATGGTCGGCAACCGGCCCCGCAGGCGCTCGCTGAACTGCGGGAAGCGCTGGGCGAGTTCGCCGTCGCCGGAGACGCGCAGCACCATCGCGCGGGTGAGCGCGTATTCCTGCTCGATCATGCCGAAGATGCGCGCGCGGATTCCCTCGTCCTCGACGAGGCCGGCATAGTCGCGGGCGATCTCCAGATCGACCATCATCAGCGTCTTCTCGACCTCGTCGAGGACGAGGCGGAACACCCGG
Organism: Methylorubrum podarium; assembly: GCF_022179745.1. GTDB lineage: Bacteria > Pseudomonadota > Alphaproteobacteria > Rhizobiales > Beijerinckiaceae > Methylobacterium > Methylobacterium podarium. Next base: position 12,605 of record NZ_BPRD01000020.1, on the reverse strand, counting down.
CATTCCCGGAACATGCGCCGCAGCAGGGCCTCGCCCTGTTCCCCGCGCACGTCGATGAAGCTCTTGAGCCCCGAGCCGACGCCGTACCAGCCGGTGATGACGTGCCGGTTCTGCGACCACGCGAACACCCAGGGGATCGCGCGCAGGTCGGAGAGCGACTTGGCGCCGAAGCGGCGCGCCGGCCGCGAGCCGATGTTGAGGAGCGATATCTCGTCGAGCGGGCTCGCCGCCTGGAAGTAATCGACGAGGCCCTCGGCCTGGAGCAGGTTGACGTAGGCCGCCCGCGAGGCGCCCGACAGCGCCTCCAGTGCGTCGTCGAGTTCGGCGCGCGAGCCGTTGCCGTTCCCCTCCGAGAGCAGGGCGTGCTCGAAGACGGAGGCCGCCAGCAGCTCCATCTGGTAGGCCGCCGTGCCGCGGTTGGCGTACTTGAACGAGACGACCTCGCCCTGCTCGGTGATGCGGAAGCGGCCCTGGATCGAGCCGGGCGGCTGGGCGGCGATGCCGCGATGGGTCGGCACGCCGCCGCGGCTGACCGAGCCGCCGCGGCCGTGGAAGAAGGCGATCGGCACGCCGAGATGGTTGCCGAGCACGGTGAGCCGCACCTGCGCCTTGTAGAGCTCCCAGTTCGAGGCGATGAAGCCGCCGTCCTTGTTGGAATCGGAGTAGCCGATCATCACCTCCTGCACCCCGCCCTGCCAGCGGGTGGAGCGCCGCACCACGGGGATGCCGAGCAGCTCCTTCATGATGGCGGGCGCGGCGCGCAGGTCGTCGATCGTCTCGAACAGCGGCACGATCGGCAGGGGGCAGATCTCGGTGCCGGTGGCGTCGAGGAAGATGCCCGCCTCCTTGGCGAGCAGGTAGGCGCCGAGCACGTCGACGGTGGAGCGCGTCATCGACAGGATGAAGGCGCCGAAGGCCTCGCGGTCGAGGGTGTCGCGCATCTCGCCCACCAGCGCGAAGGTGGCGAGCGTCTCCCGCGCGTCGTCCGGCAGCCGGTCGGCGAAATCCTCGAAGGCGGTCTCCGGGTTGCGCGGCCGGGCGAGTTCGGTGAGCAGCCACTCCTTCCAGGCCGGCGAATCGAGTTCCGGCGGCTCGCGGTCGCCGTTGCGGAGCTTCCACAGGGCGTGCAGCGTCTTGGTCGTGCGCGTCGAATTCTCACGCAGATCCAGGCGGACGGTTGAGAACCGAAAGATCTCGACCATGCGGCGCACGGGGCGCACGATGTCGGTGGCGAGCGCGCCACACTTGGCGTCGGCCAGCCCCTTTTCCAGGATGCGCAGGTCGTTGATGAGCCCGTCCGCGCTCGGATAGTCGGGCCCGACCGAGCGGGCGCCCTTGTTGCGGGCGATCGTCGCTTCGAGCTTGCGCAGCACGCAGGACAGGAACTGGCGGTAGGCCTCGCCGGGGTTGCGGTTGGCGATCGCCCGGCCGTCGCCCGACTCGGCGAGCAGGCTCGCGAGTTCGCTGCGGAAGGTCTCGGGCACCGGCAGCGAGCGCTCGGTGATCGAGAGAACCCGGCCGAGATGGGTGATGCCGTCGCGGTAGCGGCGGAGCGAGGCCAGCGCGTTGCGCTGCAGCGTCTCGCGGGTCACGCTGGCGGTGACGTAGGGGTTGCCGTCGCGGTCGCCGCCGATCCAGCTTCCGAACTGGAAGAAGGGCGGCACCTCGAAGGTCTCGTCGGGATAGTACTGCGCGAGGCTCTCCTCCAGCGAGACCATCACCTCCGGCAGCATCTCGAACAGGGTCTCGTCGAAGAAGTGCAGGCCCCAGGCGACCTCGCGCTCGACGGTGGCCTTCTCCAGGTGCAGCTCGCCGGTCATCCAGATCAGCTCGATCTGGTCGCGCAGCTCGTTCATCAGGCCGTTGCGCTCGCGCTCGGTCCAGCGCGGCAGCTCCAGCTCGCGCAGCACGAGGTAGATCCGGCGCAGCTTCTCCAGCACCGTCACGCGCTTGCCCTCGGTGGGATGCGCGGTGATGGTCGGGCGGATGCGCAGGTCCTTGAGCAGCGCGTGGATCTGCTGCGGACCGATGCCGCGGGCGGAGGCTTCCGCCAGCACCTTGGCGAAGGAGCCGTTGAGCGCCGCCCGGCCCTGGTCGCGCTCGACGTGGCGGCGGCGGCGCATGGCCCCGTTCTGCTCGGCGATCGAGACGAGTTGGAACCAGATGCCCTGCACCTGCAGCGCGCGGGCCAGCATCTCGGGGGTGAAGGAGGAGATGTCGGCGCGGCCGTGCAGCACGTCCTCCAGCTCGGGATCGTGGCGGCGGGCCACGTCGAGGAGGGCGCGGAACAGGATGTCGAGGGCGTCCTCGGTCGCCGTGCCGGTGATGACCGGCGGCGCGAAGGTCGAGTCGGTCGCGGCTGACGGCCGGGCGTGCAGCGTCTTGGTCATGGGATCCCCCCTGGCGAGGTTCTTCTGTCGGACTCCCGTGGGCGGGCCTCGCGGGACGGTGGATCACTGCGATCCACGGGGCGCTCTCCTCCCCCTTGCGGGGAGGAGGGAGGAGGTGGGGGTGGCTCAGGATGGAGCGTCGGCGGTGCCTTCTGCTCGACCCCCACCCCTGACCCCTCCCCGCAAGGGGGAGGGGACGCGCGAGGTCACGCCGCGCGGGCGAGCACGTCGGCGACGGTGCGGCCGAAGGAGCCCGGATCGGGCGCGACCGTCAGGCCGTAGGACTTCATGATCTCGGCCTTCTCCGCGGCGCTGTCGCCGGTCGCCGAGATGATCGCGCCGGCATGGCCCATGCGGCGGCCCTTCGGGGCGGTGAGGCCCGCCACGAACCCGATCACGGGCTTCGAAAAGTTCTCCTTGATCCAGGCCGAGGCCTCGGCCTCCTGCGGGCCGCCGATCTCGCCGATCATCAGCACGGCCTCCGTCTCCGGATCCTGCTCGAACAGGGCGAGGTGGTCGAGGAAGGAGGAGCCGTTGATCGGGTCGCCGCCGATGCCGACCGAGGTCGAGATGCCGATCCCGAGTTCCTTCATCTGCGCCGCGGCCTCGTAGCCGAGGGTGCCGGAGCGCGAGATCACGCCGACCTTGCCGGGCAGGTAGATGTGGCCGGGCATGATGCCGAGCATCGACTTGCCCGGCGAGATGATGCCGGCGCAGTTCGGGCCGACCACCATCGTGCGCTTCTCCTTCGGATAGCGCCGCAGGTAGCGCTTCACCCGCATCATGTCCTGGGCGGGGATGCCGTCGGTGATCGAGCAGACGAGCTTCAGGCCGGCATCGGCCGCCTCCATGATCGCGTCCGCCGCGAAGGGAGGCGCCACGAAGGTGATCGAGGTGGTGGCGCCGGTGGCGGCGACCGCCTCCTTGACGGTGTTGAACACCGGCACGCCGCAATGGGTCTTGCCGCCCTTGCCGGGGGTGACGCCGCCGACGACGTTGGAGCCGTAGGCGATCATCTCCTTGGCGTGGAAGGTGCCCTTGTCGCCCGTGATGCCCTGGACGAGGATCGGGGTTGTCTCGTCGATGAGAATGCTCATGGCGTGATTCCTCCCTCCTTCGTCAGTGCTTGGCGCCGTGGCAGGCCTCGACGGCCTTGCGCGCGGCTTCCGTCAGGGTGCCGGCGGTGATGAGGTCGAGCCCGCTCTCGGCGAGGATCTTCTGGCCCTCCTCGACATTCGTGCCGGCGAGCCGCACCACCAGGGGCACGTCGATCTTCACCTCGCGGGCGGCCTTCACCACGCCCTCCGCGACCCAGTCGCAGCGATTGATGCCGGCGAAGATGTTGACGAGGATCGCCTTCACGTTGCGGTCCGACAGGACCAGGCGGAAGGCCGTGGCGACGCGGTCCGGCGAGGCGCCGCCGCCCACGTCCAGGAAGTTCGCCGGCTCACCGCCCGCGTGCTTGATCATGTCCATGGTCGCCATGGCGAGCCCGGCGCCGTTGACGATGCAGCCGATCTCGCCGTCGAGGCCGATATAGCTGAGATTGTGCTCGGCGGCCTGGGCCTCGCGGGGGTCCCCCTGCGACGGGTCGTGCATGTCCGCGATGTTGCGGCGGCGGAACAGGGCGTTGTCGTCGAAGGACATCTTGGCGTCGAGCGCCAGCACCCGGTCGTCCTTGGTGACGACGAGCGGGTTGATCTCCAGCATGGTGCCGTCGCAGTCGCGGAACGCCCGGTAGGCGTTCATGATGGTCTTCACCGCGGCCGAGACCTGCTTGATGTTGAGGCCGAGTTGGAACGCGATCTCGCGGGCCTGGAACTGCTGCAGGCCGACCGCCGGCTCGACCACCACCTGGATCAGCGCCTCCGGCTCCTTGGCGGCGATCTCCTCGATATCCATGCCGCCGCGCTGGGAGGCGATGACCCGGACGCGCTCGGCCTTCCGGTCGAGGACGTAGCCGAGATAGAGCTCGCGCTCGAACGGGTCGGCGGTCTCGACGTAGACGCGCTGGACCGGCTTGCCGTCGGGACCGGTCTGGAGGGTGACGAGGCGCTTGCCCAGCAGGTCGCGGGCAGCGTCGCGGACCTCGTTGTAGGTGCGGCAGAGCTTGATTCCGCCGGCCTTGCCGCGGGCGCCGGCATGGATCTGGGCCTTCACCGCCCAGAACGAGCCGCCGAGTTCGGTCGCGGCGTAGACCGCCTGATCCGGGCTGAAGGCCACGGCGCCCTTCGGCACGGCGACTCCGAAGCTCGCGAGCAGCTCCTTGGCTTGGTACTCGTGAACGTCCATCGAGACCTCCTTGGCGTTTCCGTCGTTCTTGTTGGGCCAACCTTCGCGGAAAAATTACTTTTCGGGAAGCGGGTCAGCTCTCAATTTTTTCTTCTCTTACACTTCAGTTTGCTTGCCCGTCAGAGACTTAGCGGACTTCTAAAGTGGAGACGACAGGCCCCCGGCCGTACGCGCGGCCCGGCAATGTTGGTCCGACTCGCCCCCTCGTCCCGACGTCCCGGAGCCAAGCGTAGGCCTCGCTCGAGAATCCTGCGAGGCCGCTTGCCGGCACCCCGGGATCAGGTTCGGAATCGAGAGACGACCACACGCTGTAATTGCGAAGCGGGGCCGAAGCAATCCGGCCCGCGACCTGCTCGGACGGGGTCGTGCCCCCGGATCGCTTCGCGTTCGCGCGCCATGACGGTGGAGGGCGCGAACCGCCTCCGGCCTCAGCTCACCTTGGCCTTCACCGTCTCGTAGACCCGCTCGTTGAGCGCGCCGGCCTCCGCCAGCAGGGTCTCCAGCTCCTTCAGCCGCTCGTCGGCGAAGGCGCGGTCGTCCAGGCCCTTGGCGTTGACGTAGACGTTGAGCGCGGCCGAGCGCAGGCCGGCATAGGCCGAGAGCACCGCGACGCCGGCATCGGAGATGACGTTGAGATTGCCCTTCTCTGCAACGATCTCGGCCAGATCGATCACCTCGCGGCAGACGCGGCAGCAGGCGAGCGGCACGTCGGTCGCGGTCTTGAGGGCTTCCTGGATCCTGGCGGCGCGGGCGGCCTTCTCCTCGTCGGTGTTCTTCGGCAGCCCGTAGGCGCCCATCACCGCGTCGAAGGCTTCCACGTCGTCGGCGATCATGCCGGTGAGCGTGCGGCGCAGGGCTTCCGACTTCTCCAGCACCTGCTTCAGGTCGGCCTCGACCTCGACGTACTTCTTCTTGCCGATGGTGAGGTTGCAGACCATCGAGACCAGGGCCGCGCCCATGGCGCCGGAGATCGCGGCGGCCCCGCCGCCGCCGGGGGTCGGGGCCGAACTCGCCAGACCGTCGAGGAATGTTTCGATCGTCTCGTTGCCGGCCATGGGTTCCTCCCCTCGTGATTCTTGCTTGTGCCGGGCAGCACCGGCGATGCCGGCGCTGCCCGGTCGTCCCTGCGTGGTCAGGCCATTTCCTTGGCCAGCTTGTAGATCTCTTCCGCGTCGAAGACGCCCTCGCTCGACTCGAACAGCTTGGCGATGCAGGCCCGGTGCAGCTTGAGCTTCAGCCCGCCGATGCCGAGCGCACCGAAGGCGCGCTTGCCGCCGTACTCCTTGCCCTTGTCGGTCGCGTCGATCCCGCCGATGCCGAGCGGCGGCTGGGCGTTGTAGTCGGCCACGATCTCGATCGAGGCCTCGTTCTGCCACGTCGCCTGCGGCAGCAATTCGAGGCCGATCGCGCCGGCGGTGAAGACGAGATGGGCGCCCTTCACCACCTCGGAGCGCGAGGCGTCGTCCGGGGTCTCGGCCGCGGTGACGTTGACCTTGAAGCGCTTGTTCACGGAATCGGCCGCGGCCTGGGCCTTGTCGAGCTTGCGCCCGCACAGCACGACCTCGGCCCCCTCGAGGGCGAGGAGCGCGGCGGAGCGCATCCCGACGGGGCCGGTGCCCGCGAGCACCACGGCCTTCTTGCCCGTCACCGTGCCGCCCGCCGCCTTGACGACGAGCGCCACGCCCGCGGCGGCGGTCGTGTTGGAGCCGTTCGAATCCAGCATGCAGGAGACGCGGAACGGGCCGAAGAAGCGCTTCTTCACCGCGGTGAAGACCCGCTCGCCGGCCGCCATGTCGCCGCCGCCGACGAAGATCGCCGTCGACTGCTTCTCCTTGCCGCCGCGGGTGTAGATCGTGCCGTCGACATAGGCGCCGACGTTGTCGGGCGTGACGTTGCCGTAGCCGGTGATGTGGTCGGCACCGCCGTCATAGCCGACGACGACGTCGAACACGCTCGGCGTGGGATCGGTGTCGAACTGGAAGAGCAGCTTCTTGGACATGGTTCCTCTGAGAGTCGGTGTCCGCGCGAGGCGCGGAGCGCTTCCTTGAGTGGCACCGAGGCCACCGATTCAAATCGTCATTCCGGGGCGCTGACAAGCGAACCCGGAATCCACCCGTGATGCGGCGACGAGCACCGATCCGCCGTGCCGCGCCGTGGATGGCACGCCTCCGGCGGGCCCCTTCGGGCCCGGGTTCCGCTGCGCGGCCCCGGAATGACGACCGGGGTGGTTGGCCTTACGCCTCGACGACGTTCTGCGGCTTGCCCGCGACGAAGGCCTCGACGTTGTCCACGAGCTGGTCGGCGAGGATCTGCATCGCTTCCTTGCTCGCCCAGGCCACGTGCGGGGTGACGATCAGGTTCGGGAGATCCGCCTCGCAGAGGATGTTGCCGTCCTTCGGCGGCTCCTGGGCCACCACGTCGAAGCCGGCGCCGCCGATGGTGCCGTCCTTGAGCGCCTGGAGCAGGGCCGCCTCGTCCACGAGCCCGCCGCGGGCGGTGTTGATGAGGATCGCCGAGCGCTTCATCTTCTTGAGCTGCTCGGCCCCGATCATGTTCTTCGTGTCGGGAGTGAGCGGCACGTGGAGCGTGATGACGTCGGACTGGGTGAGGATCGTGTCGAGATCCACCAGCCCGTCCTGCGGGAACACGTCGTAGGCCAGCACCTTCATGCCGAGGGCTTCCGCCCGCTTGGCGATCGACTTGCCGAGCGCGCCGTAGCCGATGATCCCGAGCGTCGAGCCGGCGATGTCGTAGATCGGGTAGTCGAAGTAGCAGAACTGGGTCGACTTGTTCCAATCACCCCGGCGCACGGAGTTGGCGTAGGGCACGATCGCGCGGCGGAGCGCGAACATCAGGCCGACCACGTGCTCGGGCACGGTGTTGAAGGCGTAGTTGCGGATGTTGACGACCGTGACCCCTTGCGCCTTGGCGGCGGCCTTGTCGACGACGTCCGTGCCGGTGGCGGCCACCGCGATCAGCTTCAGGTCGGGAAGCTGCTTCAGCGTGTCGGCCCGCATCGGCACCTTGTTGATGATCGCGATCTCGGCGCCCTGAAGGCGCTCCACGATCTCCTCCGGCGTCCAGGTCGACTCGTATTCCTTGTACTCGTGCGGGAAGTTGAATTCGCGCACGGTCGCGTCGAGCGACTCGCGATCGAGGAAGACGACTTTCTTTGTCATTCTGGACCCCTTCCGGATCGACCGGCGGGCGTGACGCCGGCCCCGTTTCCTCACCTGTCTCGAAGCGTCTCCCGCGCAGCGGCCGGCAGGCCGGACGCCGGGCGGGGCGCCTTTCTCTACTTAGCGGAAGCGGCGCCGTTGGAACCGGCGCCGCTCACCAAAATATCAGGACTTCGAGAGGGGGTTCTCGCGCAGGTAGCTGGAGGCCGCGGCCACGCCCGAGCCCGGCGTCACCTTCACGCCGTTGTCGAGGAGCGACATCTCGGCACCGGCGATCGCGCCGAGCAGCGACAGCTCGTTGAGATCGCCGACGTGGCCGATGCGGAACACCTTGCCCGCGACCTGGGACAGGCCGGCGCCGAGCGCGAGGTTGTAGCGCACGTAGGCGTGCTTGATGATCTTGGCCGCGTCCACACCCTCGGGCGCCAGGATGGCGGTGACGGTGTCGGAGTTCCACTCCGGCGACTTGGCGCAGGTCTTCAGGCCCCAGGCCGCGACGGCCTGGCGGGTCGCCTCGCCGAGCACGGCGTGGCGGTGATAGACGTTCTCCAGCCCTTCCTCGAACAGGCAGGCGAGCGCCTCGCGCAGGCCGTAGAGCAGCGGCAGCGGCGGGGTGTAGGGGAAGTAGCCGGTCGGGTTCTGCTTCTTGTGGTCTTCCCAGTCGAAGTAGACGCGGGCGAGCCGGTCGTTGCGGCCGGACGAGCCCTCGGCGGCCTTGAGCGCCTTCTGGCTGACGCAGATCACGCCGAGGCCGGCGGGCAGCATCAGGCCCTTCTGCGAGCCGGCGATGGCGCAGTCGACCTTCCACTCGTCGGCGTAGAACGGCAGCGAGCCGATCGAGGACACGCCGTCGACGAACAGCATGGCCGGGTGGCCGGCGGCGTCGATCGCCTTGCGCACGGCGCCGATGTTCGAGGTCACGCCGGTCGCGGTCTCGTTATGGACCACCATGACGGCCTTGATCTCGTGCCCCTTGTCGGCGCGCAGGACCTCCTCGATCTTCTCGGGCTTGGCGCCGGTGCCCCACTCCTCCTCCTGGACGATGACGTCCAGGCCGAGGCGCTGGGCCATGTCGATCCAGAGGTGGCTGAACTGGCCGTAGCGGGAGGTCAGCACCTTGTCGCCGCGGGCGAGCGTGTTGGTCAGCGCCGATTCCCAGATGCCGGTGCCGGAGGCCGGGAACAGGAAGATCGTGCCGTCGGTCGAGCCGAACACCTTCTTGGTGTCCTCGAACAGCGGCTTCGTCAGCGACGGGAAGTCGACCGAGCGGTGGTCCTCGGACTGCACCATCATGGCGCGCATCACCCGGTCCGGGATGTTGGTCGGGCCGGGAACGAACAGGTGGTTGCGTCCCGGACGTCTCGTTGCCGCCATGAAAGTTTCCTCCAATCAAGTCGTTCTGGGCGGGCCGGCCCTTCGCGGCCGCGCTCCCGCCCGATCCTGGTAGCGGGTGCGAGCCCGCCGCGAAACGTCCTCAGTCCCGCCGCAAAGCCGCGCGCAAAGGGCCTCGCGCGGGCCGGGACCATACCACCGTGATGTCGGATCGTTGATCATCCCGGAGCGGCGAGCCGGCCGTCGGGCCGCCCGCGTCGCGGCGCGTGCAGCCACGCCGGTCGCCTCCAGAGGACCGAACCCTCGATGCGTCAGCCCAGCGCCGCATTGAAGCGCGCTCCTGCTGATTGTCCAGCGCTCCCATCCGTCGCGGCCATCCCCGTACCCCTGCCCGCACCTCTGCCGGGTGCCGTTGCGCAAGCGCGAGGCACGCGCGGCGGATGACCTTGGCCGCCGTTATGCCCCCCCTGCCTGGGAATGGAAAACGGAAAAAACTGAATTGAAAAACAAAAAGATTTTCGCATGCGCGGGCCGCGGGCGGGGTCTGCGGCGGGCCGGGGCCGGACCGGTGGCCGGCCCCCCCGGGCAACGGTCCGGACGCTCGGTGCCGGCAGGATGATGCGTGGTGCCGTCATCAAACTGAGATCGGAATGCGATTTGGCTCTTCCCCGTCGCGATGCGGTTGTGTGGAGCCGGAGGCGCCCGTGTCCCAAGATCCGGAATCGACCATCCGCGTTCGGACGCTGTTCCTGTCCGACCTTCACCTCGGCACGAAGGGCTGCCAGGCGGCCCTGCTGCTCGATTTCCTGCGCGACGTCGATGCCGATACGATCTACCTCGTCGGCGACATCGTCGACGGATGGCAGCTCCGTTCGGGCTGGTACTGGCCGCAGGCGCACAACGACGTGGTGCAGAAGCTGCTGCGCAAGGTGCGCAAGGGCGCCCACGTCGTCTACGTGCCCGGCAACCACGACGAGTTCCTGCGCGACTATATCGGCATGACCTTCGGCGGCATCGAGATCGCCGACAGCCGGGTCCACGTGGCGGCCGACGGCAAGCGCTACCTCGTCATCCACGGCGACCAGTTCGACATGGTGGTGCGCCACTCCAAGTGGCTCGCGCATCTGGGCGATTGGGCCTACACCACGGCGCTCACCATCAACACCGTGGTCAACCGCGTGCGCCGCCGCCTCGGGCTCGCCTACTGGTCGCTCTCGGCCTGGGCCAAGCTCAAGGTGAAGAACGCGGTCAACTTCATCGGCCAGTTCGAGACCTTCCTCGCGAGCGAGGCCCGGCGCCAGGGGGCGGACGGGGTGATCTGCGGCCATATCCACCACGCCGCCCACCGCGAGGTCGAGGGCCTGACCTACCTCAACACCGGCGACTGGGTGGAATCCTGCACCGGCATCGTCGAGCACTACGACGGCCGCATGGAAGTGCTGCACTACCCGACCATGCTGCGCGAGCGCCGCGCCGCGGACAGCTTCGAACCCGAGATCCGCCGCGCCGTCGCCTGAGCCGAGCGACGGGATCTCCCTGAGGCTGCCATGAGGCTGGGATGAGGCTGGGATGAGGCTGCTGCTCGCGACCGATGCGTGGCACCCGCAGGTCAACGGCGTGGTCCGCTCCGTGGAGCGCATGGCCGAGGCCGCCGCCGGCCTCGGCGTCGAGCCGCTGATGCTGACCCCGGCGGACTTCGCCTCCCTGCCGATGCCGGGCTATTCCGAGATCCGGCTCTCCCTCGTCACCCGGCGGCGGGTGCTGTCCCGCTGGGAGCGGCTCGCGCCGACCCACGTGCACATCGCCACCGAAGGCCCGATCGGCCACGCGGTGCGCGCCGCCTGCCTGTCGCGGGGTCAGGCCTTCACCACGAGCTACCACACCCGCTTTCCCGAATACCTCGCCGCCCGCGCGCCGGTGCCGGAGGCCTGGAGCTACGCGTGGCTGCGCCGCTTCCACGCGGCGGCGAGCGGCACCATGGTCAGCACGCCCTCCCTGGAGCGCGAGCTGGCGGGGCGCGGCTTCACGAACCTGATGCGCTGGACGCGGGGCGTCGACACCGATCTGTTCCGCCCCCGCGACGAGAACGTCTTCCCCGACCTGCCGCGCCCGATCTTCCTCTCGGTCGGGCGGCTGGCGGTCGAAAAAAACCTCGCCGCCTTCCTCGCCCTCGACCTGCCGGGCTCCAAGGTCGTGGTCGGCGACGGGCCGGACCGGGCCCGGCTCCAGGCGCTGGCGCCCGACGCGCATTTCCTCGGCGCCCTCACCGGCGAGGCGCTGGCGCGGGTCTACGCGAGCGCGGACGCCTTCGTCTTCCCGAGCCTGACCGACACCTTCGGCATCGTGCTGCTCGAAGCCCTGGCCTCGGGCCTGCCGGTGGCGGCGTTCCCGGTCACCGGCCCCCTCGACGTCATCGGCGGCACCGGCGCGGGCGCCCTCGACGGGGACCTGCGCGCGGCCGCCTTGGCGGCGCTCACGATCCCGCGGGCGCGCTGCCGGGCGGAGGCGCTGCGCTACACCTGGGCCGAGAGCGCGCGCCAGTTCTACGACAACATCGCGACCGCGCACGCGGTGGGGCCGGTCCGGCGCTCCGCCGGACGCCCGAGCGCCGCCGCTCTCGCCCGCCCCGGCTGATCCTCGTCCCGGCGCGGAGCGTTTTGTCCGCCAATTTTCACCCCGGCCGGGATGACCGGCGGGGGCGGGAATGCGAAGATCGGCGCATGGCGCCCCGACCGAAATCCGAAAAAGCGATCCGCCCGTTCGATCCCGCGCTGGCGGCGCGCTACCCGGCGGTGATCGGCTGCGACGAGGTCGGGCGCGGCGCTCTGTGCGGGCCGGTGATGGTGGCCGCGATCTGGTTCGATCCCCTCGCCTTCCCGCCCGAGATCCTGGCCCGGCTCGACGACAGCAAGCGCCTCGACCGCGCCGCGCGCGAGGCGCTGACGCCGCTGATCCGGGCGCATGCGCGGGTCTCCCTCGCGGCGGGCTCGCGGGCGCTGGTGGACCGGGTGAACGTGCGGGCCGCGACCCTCGACGCCATGCGCCGGGCGGTGGCGGGTCTCGGCCTCGACGCGACCGTGCTGGTGGACGGGCGCGACGCGATCCCCGGCCTGACCCAGCCCTGCCGGGCGGTGGTCGGCGGCGACCGCCTCGTGCCGCAGATCGCCGCCGCCTCCATCGTCGCCAAGACGTTTCGCGACGCGCTGATGCGTCGGCTGGCGCTGCGCCATCCGGCCTATGCCTGGGAGCGCAACGCCGGCTACGGCACCGCCGCCCACCTCGCCGGCCTGATCGCGCGGGGCCGCAGCCCGCATCACCGGGTGAGCTTCACGGGGCGGTTCGAGGCCGCGGGCGTCGCCCCGACCGTGTGATCCGGTTTCCGGTTGATCGCTTCGGTCAGGGCTGTCCCCTC
>NZ_BPRD01000019.1 GCF_022179745.1 Methylorubrum podarium | reverse complement strand
CGGGTCGAGATCCTGGTCGAAGCGGCGGCAGAGGTCGGCCCGTCGCTGTTCTTCTCCCTCCTCGTGATCACGGTGAGCTTCCTGCCGATCTTCACCCTGGAGAGCCAGGAGGGGCGGCTGTTCGGGCCGCTCGCCTTCACCAAGACCTTCGCCATGGCGGCGGCGGCGCTCCTCTCGGTCACGCTGGTGCCGGCCCTGATGGTGCTGTTCGTGCGCGGGCGCATCGTCCCGGAGCACCGCAACCCGCTGAACCGGCTCCTCATCTGGCTGTACCTGCCTCTCATCGCCGGCGTTCTGCGAGCCCGACTCCTCACCATCCTGCTCGCCGTCGGCGTACTGGCCGCGACCGCTTGGCCGGCCCGGCAACTCGGATCCGAGTTCATGCCGGAGCTCGACGAAGGCACGCTGCTCTACATGCCGACGACCCTGCCGGGCATCTCGGTGACCAAGGCCGGCGAGCTCCTCGCCACCCAGGACCGCATCATCAAGAGCTTCCCCGAGGTGGCCTCGGTCTACGGCAAGGCTGGGCGCGCCAACACGGCCACCGACCCCGCGCCGATGGAGATGTTCGAGACGGTCATCGCCTTGAAGCCGAAGGCGGAGTGGCGCCCGGGCGTGACGCTCGCGAGCCTCAAGGCGGAGATGGACGCGGCCCTGCAGTTCCCGGGTGTGTCGAATGCCTGGACGCAGCCGATCCGCGCGCGCATCGACATGCTCTCGACGGGCATCCGCACCCCGGTGGGCGTGAAGGTGCTGGGCACCAACCTCAGGGCGATGGAGGGGGTCGCCCGCCAGGTGGAGACGGTGGTGCGGGCCGTGCCGGGCACGTCGAGCGCCTATGCCGAGCGGGTCATCGGGGGCTACTTCCTCGACATCACGCCGGACCGCGAAGCGCTCGGGCGCTACGGCCTGATGGTCGGGGACGTGCAGGACGTCGTCGCGACGGCCCTGGGTGGGCAGTCCGTGACGAACACGGTCGAGGGCCGCGAGCGCTACACCGTCAATGTGCGCTACCCGCGCGCCTTCCGCTCGGACCCAAGGGCCATCGCGACAGAGGTCCAGGTGCCGCTGCCGACCGGCGGCACGGTGCCGCTCGGTGAGGTGGCGAAGGTCGAGCTCACCCGAGGGCCGACCTCGATCCGCACCGAGAACGGGCATCTCGCGGTCTACCTCTTCGTCGACATCGCCGGGCGAGACCTCGGCGGCTACGTCGCCGAGGCGCGCAAGGCGGTGGCAGACGCGGTGCGGCTTCCCCAGGGCACGACCCTGCAGTGGAGCGGACAGTACGAGTACCTGGAGCGTGCGGAGGCGCGCCTCGCGGTCGTGGTGCCGCTGACGCTGCTGATCGTGTTCCTGCTGCTCTACCTGAACTTCCGGCGCCTGACCGAGACACTCATCGTGATGCTGTCGCTGCCTTTTGCCCTGGTCGGCGGGGTGTGGCTGCTCTGGTGGATGGGCTTCAACCTGTCGGTCGCTGTGGCGGTCGGCTTCATCGCCCTGGCTGGCGTCGCTGCCGAGACCGGGGTGATCATGCTGGTCTACCTCGACCACGCCCTCGACGAGGTCCGCGCCCAGTGCGAGCGCGAGGGACGCCCGCTCGCGCGCCCGGACCTGCGCCGGGCCATCATGGTCGGCGCGGTCGAGCGGGTCCGGCCCAAGATGATGACGGTCGTCGCCATCATGGCGGGCCTGCTGCCCATCCTCTGGAGTACCGGTTCAGGCTCCGAGGTCATGCAGCGCATCGCGGTGCCGATGATCGGCGGGATGGTCTCCTCGACCGTGCTGACCCTGGTGGTCATCCCGGCGGTCTACGCCCTGGTGAAGGGGCGGGGCCTGCCCCCGGCCGGCGCGGTCCGCGAGGGGACGGATGGTGAGGCGATGCGGCTGCCGCAGGCGGCCGAGTGAGAGCGAACGGTAGATGACGATGAGGAGCGATGCGATGCCATCCAGACGTACCGTGCTCGTGGGTTTGGCGGTGGGGCTGATGCTTGGACGGGGCGCCTTGGCGGAGGGGCCGCCGATGGTCGCGGTGACCAAGGACCCGAGCTGCGGCTGCTGCGAGAGATGGGTCACCCACCTGCGCGAGGCCGGCTTCACCGTCACCGTGACCGAGGGCCCGGTGAACCCGCTCAAGATCCGCCTGGGGGTGCCTCGCGAGCTTGCCTCCTGCCACACCGCCCAGGTCGGCGGCTACGTGATCGAGGGGCACGTCCCGGCCGGGGCGATCAAGCGGCTCCTCGCGGAGCGACCCGAGGGAATGGGTCTGGCCGTGCCAGGCATGCCGGTCGGTTCGCCCGGCATGGAGGTCGAGGACATGCAGCCTGATACCTACGACGTCGTCCTGTTTGGGAAGGACGGTCGGTCGACGTTCGCGCGGTACCGCGGCGGGGAACTAACCTGAGGCCACGGCGGATTCAGCGCTCGGGCATCGCCGCCGCCGGCGCGGCCGCCTTCGCCCCCGACTTGGGCGCGGGCTTCGGACGCTGGTCCCACATCACGTAGCCGGCCGGCGGGTCGTACTCGTGCGGGCGCATGACGGAGGCCTGCCCCTCCGCGGTGACGAGCCCCGGGAACAGCGCCCTCTCGATATGCTCCCGGTTAAGCGCGATCTTGTGCGGGGTGTGCGACAGGATGTGCTGCGAGTGGGTCCGGCCCGGGGGGCTGACGCTGACGAGCTTCTTGCCGGGAAAGCGCTTGGCGAACAGCTTGGCTGTCGCCGCCTGGTCCGTATCGGCGGTCAGGAGATATGCAGTATCCATGACGTCCTGTACTGCGTCGTCATAGACGCTAAGCGCGAGATTGATGTCCGTCGCCTTCTCGGTCGGCTTCTGCCAAGTGGAGCCACAGTCCCGGCACTTGGCGTCTTCATGGCTGAAGTGGCCGAGGACGGTCTCAACGCCGACCAGTTTGAGGGCGCGGACCAGGCGCTCGTGGCGGATTTTCTTGCTGTGATCGCCCGGGTAATAGGCCGTGCAGAACACGACGCGAACGAGCTCCTCCGACTGGCGCGAGATGATCGACTCCCCCAGCTTCCAGAAGTTGCACCACTTCAGAAAGGGCTCTCCTAAATCATTGACGGAATGATACAAATTGAAGCCATCGATGTAGAGTGCAGCCCGGATCCTGGATTTTCCCGCTTGACTATCCAGCTCCATGCACTCATATCCGATCCGTCAACGCTGAACGGTGCGCCGTCAGCAACCCATGGGTTCCGGCCCGTGTGAAGCCCACAGGTTCCAACCTGTGGGCTTCTTGGTTTCCGAGGCTGTTCTATCCTGAGTTCGCCTCGCGTAGTACTGTCTTTTTGTCTCTCGCGAGTTGACCGCGCCGGCCCTTCGGGTCCCGGATCTGCTCCACGGTGAAGCCGAGGGCGCGACCGCGGCGGATGAAGCTCAGCCGGCGCAGGTGTTCGGGCCCGTAGAGCCGGTAGTTGCCGCTCGACCGCGCCGGCGGGGGCAGCAACCCGACCTTCTCGTACCACCGGACCGTTTCGACACGGGTCTGCGTGGCCTCCGCGAGGCTGCCGATGGTCATGGAAGAAGCGCTCCGCACGGCCTTGACCCTGTAGTGACTACAGGGTGCATGTAGGGGGCCTTCCCAGTCCGGACCAGGAGCCCGGCGAACGGAGCGCACCATGAGCCAGGCCGCCGGCGCGGACCGCACATCCTTCCCCACGAACGGTCCGCAGGCCCTGCGCTACAGGGTCAAGGGCATGGACTGCCCGACCTGCGCCGGGAAGATCGAGACCGCCGTCTCCCGGCTGCCGGGCGTCGCGGACGTGCGCGTGAACTACGGCAGCCAAGTCCTCGACCTCGCGCTCGATGAGGCTGCGACGCCGAGGACCGAATTGGAGGGGCGTATCGAGCGCCTGGGCTACGGCGTCGCGCTGCTCCCCACGGCCGCGGACTTAGCCATGGCCCAAGCCTCGGGCGGCGCCCCGCCCGCCGGGACCGCGGAGGAGCCTGAGCCGCCGCTCTGGCGGAGCCGGAAGGCGCGGCTGGGCATCCTGATCGGCGCCCTGTTCGCCGCCGGCTTCCTGGTCGAGCGGATCGCGCCGGGCCTGGCGGGCGAGTACGCCTACTGGCCAGGGGCGCTCGTCGGGCTCGCCTATTACGGCCGCCGCGCGGCCGTGGCGGCGTTGGCCGGCACGCCCTTCTCCATCGAGATGCTGATGTCGGTCGCCACCGCGGGGGCGCTCGCCATCCACGCCGCCGAGGAGGCCGCCATCGTCGTGCTGCTCTTCACGGTCGGCGAGATGCTGGAGGTCGTGGCGGCGGGCCGGGCGCGTGCCGGCATCAAGGCGCTCGCCGCCCTGGTGCCGAAGACCGCCCGCCTCGTCGACGAGGCCAATGGCACCATCCGCGAGGTGGCCGCTGCGTCGCTGGCCATCGGGCAAGTCGTGGTCGTGAGGCCGGGCGACCGTGTGCCTGCCGACGGGGTGATCACCGACGGCGCGTCGAGCCTGGACGAGTCCCCCATCACTGGCGAATCGGTCCCGAAGCCCAAGGAGGTCGGCGACCCGGTCTACGCCGGCAGCGTCAACGCCGATGGCGCGCTCCAGGTCCGGGTCACAAAGACGGCGGCCGACAACACAGTCGCCCGCATCCTGCACCTCGTCGAGGAGGCGCAGGCGTCGAAGTCGCCCACGGCGCGCTTCATCGACCGGTTCAGCGCGGTCTACACGCCCATCGCGTTCGCGTTCGCGGCCGCCGTTGCGGTCGTGCCGCCGCTGCTCGGCGCCGATTGGGGCACCTGGATCTACCGGGGCCTGGCGCTCCTCCTCATCGCCTGCCCCTGCGCGCTGGTGCTCTCGACCCCCGCGGCCATCGCCTCCGGACTGGCCGCCGGTGCGCGACGCGGGCTGCTCGTCAAGGGCGGCGCCGCACTGGAGGTCATCGGGCGGGTGCACACGGTCGCGTTCGACAAGACCGGGACGCTGACCGCCGGACGGCCGCGGGTCTCGGACATCCTGGTCTTCGCCCCGGACGCGTCGGAGCGCTCGCTTCTCGGGTTGGCTGCCGCGGTCGAGAGCGGAAGCGGCCACCCCATCGCCCGGGCCATCCTCGACCGGGCGAGCGCGGACGGGGTGCCGCTGCGCCCGACGCGGGACGCCCGCGCCATCCCCGGCAAGGCGGTGTCGGCCACGGTGATGGGTCAGACGGTGCTCGTCGCCTCCCCACGCCACGCCGCCGAGAGCGCGCGGCTCGGCCCCGAGGCCGAGCGCGCGGTCGCGGACCTGGAAGCCGGCGGCAAGACGGTGGTCATCGTCGTCCGCGGCGCCGAGGCCTTGGGCGCCATCTCGGTCCGGGACGAGCCCCGCGCCGACGCGGCGGCCGGCATCTCGGCCCTGCGGAAGCTCGGCGTCCGCAGCGTGATGCTGACCGG
>NZ_BPRD01000018.1 GCF_022179745.1 Methylorubrum podarium | reverse complement strand
CTCCGCCGCGCGGCGGAGAGGCCTTCCGGATCGCGGCGGCGTCTGGCCGCAGGCCGCCGTCCCGGCCGGGATACCCGAACGCGCCGCGGCCTCCCTCGAAAGATCCGCCGAACGGTTCGGCGGCGCTCTTTCCGAGCCGTGCAAAACCTTCGATCCTCCCATGCGGACACGCGTTCGCGCGCCGGCAATCCTTTGATTCGCCGGCCCGTTCGTGCTATATGAGGGCTCGCCGTCGCTCACGCCCGATGCGCCCCCCTCCTCTCGCTCACGAGGCGAGTTCCATCTTCCTGGAAAAGAGGTTGGCTGCGATCGACCGCCGGAAGCATCCCGCTCCCGGCGCGCTCGCTCGTGTGGTGGGAGCAACGCGAGAGCCCGGGAACCGGCCAGCGCCTCGACGGCATGCTGCCGGACTAAGGGCATGTGCCGGGTGTCCCGCCCCGGAGGTGACGAGCATGCGGGCGTGGACGCGCCCCGCGTGGATGACAGTGGAGGCTCATTCCGCATGACCACAGCCAAGAAGACGACGGCAGCAGGCCGCCAAGGCTTCAAGACCGGCGAGGCGGTCGTGTATCCGGCGCACGGCGTCGGGCGGATCACTGCGATCGAGGAGCAGGAGATCGCGGGCTACAAGCTCGAATTGTTCGTCGTCTCGTTCGAGAAGGACAAGATGGTCCTGCGCGTGCCCACCGCGAAGGCCAACAGCGTCGGCATGCGCAAGCTCGCCGAGCCGGAGCTCGTCAAGAAGGCCCTCGACGTGCTGACCGGCCGCGCCCGCGTCAAGCGGACGATGTGGTCGCGCCGCGCCCAGGAATACGAGGCCAAGATCAATTCCGGCGACCTGATCTCGGTGACGGAGGTGGTGCGCGACCTCTACCGCTCCGAGGCCCAGCCCGAGCAGTCCTACAGCGAGCGCCAGCTCTACGAGGCCGCCCTCGACCGCGTCGTGCGCGAGATCTCCTCGGTCAACAGGATCACCGAGACCGAGGCGCTCAAGCTGATCGAGCAGAGCCTCGCCAAGTCGCCGCGCCGCGCCAAGGCCGACGCGGAGGCGGAAGCCGACGCCGAGGGCGACGAGGACGTGCAGGAGGAGGCCGCCTGAGGCCGGAGCGAATCGCGCCGCTGCGCGATCCGAACGCGTTCACCAAGAGGGTCCGGCATCACGCCGGGCCCTTTTTTCATGCGCTGCCCGTATGCCTCTTGATCATTTCACCGCCGGCGCCACGCGCCCGCAGGGAACAAGCGTCGCACGGATGTGTTGTGCCTCTGCCACGGATGGCTTGCCCCACGGCCCGGACCGGCGCGTCGCCGGTCGGGAGGCTCGAACGGGCTGATCCGAAACGCTCGAACCAACAACGAGAGAGGCGGGGATGGCAGAGATCGCGGGGATGCGGCGTCAGTTCATTCGGACAGCGATGGAGGCGCCGTTCCTTGCGAGGGAAGAAGAACGCGGGCTGGCGGTGGCCTGGAAGGAGGCGCGCGACGAGCGCGCCCTGCACCGCCTGATCTCGGCGCATATGCGCCTCGTGATCGCGCTGGCCGGCCGCTTCCGCCACTACGGCCTGCCGATGGCCGACCTCGTCCAGGAGGGGCATGTCGGCCTGATGGAGGCCGCCGCCCGGTTCGAGCCGGAGCGGGATGTCCGTTTCTCCACCTACGCCACCTGGTGGATCCGCGCCTCGATCCAGGACTACATCCTGCGCAACTGGTCGATCGTGCGCGGCGGGACGAGCTCCGCCCAGAAGGCGCTGTTCTTCAATCTGCGGCGGCTCCGCGCCCGCCTGATGCAGTCGACCGAGGAGCAGGTCGGCTCCGAGATCCACGGGCGGATCGCCAGCGCGATCGGCGTGTCCCGCGAGGACGTGGCGCTGATGGATGCGCGCCTGTCCGGCCCCGACATGTCGCTGAACGCCCCCGTGGGTGAGGAGAGCGAGGCCTCCTCCGAGCGGATGGACTTCCTGGTCGACAACGCCGCCCTCCCCGACGAGACCGTCTCGGCGCTGGTCGATGGCGAGCGGCGGCTGGTCTGGCTGCGGCAGGCGCTGACGGTGCTCTCCGAGCGCGAGCTGCGCATCCTGCGCGAGCGGCGTCTGGCCGAGGATCAGGCGACGCTCGAAGCGCTGGGCCACCGCCTCGGCATCTCGAAGGAGCGCGTCCGCCAGATCGAGAACCGGGCCCTGGAGAAGCTGCGCCGGGCGCTCGCCGAGAAATTCCCGCAGGCGCCGAGCAGCGTCTACGCCTGACGTCCGGACAGGGAAACACCAGGGGCGCCGCCGCTGCGCCGCCCCTGGTGTTTCTGCGCCCTGCTACAGCATCGTCCCGAGAGGTGGTTGCCGGCTTTCGGGAAAGAGACGACGCAAGATCAGAGAGCGAGAGCACCGTCCTGGATCCGATATCCAGGACGATGCGCTAGGGGAGGGCGGCGCGCTCGACGGGACGCGCGATGCGCCCGCTGCCGCGTCGCGGATCACCCGAGGCGTTGGCCAGCACGGCCGCCAGCCGTTTCGTGGCGAAATCGATGAAGCTGCGCGCCTTGGCCGGCAGGAGGCGCGAGGTGGTGACGAAGTAGACCGGCGTCGACGGCAGATTCCAGTCCGGCAACACGCGCTGCAGGCGGGCCGTGGAGAGGTCGTTGTCGACGTTGATGACGTTGGCCCGGGTCAAGCCCTGTCCGGCCACGGCGAAGCGCCGGGCCAGGCTCAGCGAGTTGCAGGAGAGGGGCCCCCCGACGGTGATCGCGACCGACTCGCCGCCGCGGTTGAGCGTCCAGGTGGCGGAGGTGCCCTGCATCGGCAGGATGACCTGATGCTTCTCGAGATCGTACGGCGTCATCGGCGCGCCGCGCTCGGCGAGGTAGGCGGGCGAGCCGAAGATGCCGTTCTCGACCTCGGCGACCTTGCGCACGATCAGCGACGTCTCGCGCGGCTCCTCGATGGCGACCGCGAGATCGTAGTTGTCGCCCACCAGATCGACGGGGGCGGGCTTCAGATCGACGTGGACGTGGATGTGCTCGTGCAGGGCGGAGAACTCCGTGATCACGCCCGACAGGTGGCGCAGCACCCAGAAATCCGGCGGCGCGGCGATCTTGAGGAACCCGCTCGGCCCCTTGGCCACGGCCATCATGTCGTCGAAGGTCCGCTGCGCCTCGTCGACGAGGCGGGAGACCTGCGCGAGGTAGGCTTCGCCGTAAGAGGTCAGGGCCAGCTTGCGGGTGGTGCGATCCAGAAGCCGCAGCCCCACCGTCGATTCGAACATGGTAATTCGACGCGACAGGGAGGAAATCGGCATGCCGAGCGCGGCAGCTGCCTGACTGAAGCTTTTTCGTCGAGCGACTTCGACGAAGAGAGCCATGTCGCGCAGCAGTTGAGGATGCGGCATCTTTGCGCGGTCCACCCAGTCATTGCGTGACTGCGCGCCCGGCCGCTGAACGGAAGCCACGCGCAACCCTCCCTGCCGTCTATCACATTCGCTCCTAACCAGAGCGAGCATAGCAAAGTTCGCGTGGAAAAATTGTTTCTTATTATGGAATAATGCGAATGCAATCCTCGGCTGTGACATCCGGTTTTCAGGTTGGGCCGAGCAGCGCCGCGCAGGAGAACAAGACGGCGGCGAGACAGGGCCGCCGGCGCGGGCCGCGCCTGGTGGAGTCCTTTGTGCGGGACGGTGAGGGCCTCGGCGGGTCCCCCGGCCGACGAGAACCCGCGGCAGTGTCGCGCCCGAGCGTGCGGACATCGGCGCCTTCGATCCTGGCCGAACGATGCGGCCGCCACCGCGGAAGCGTGTCGAAGAGCTCGCCTTCGCATCGTGCTGCCTCACCGCTGCCGCCCGGGACGGCGATTTTTTTGAAGGCCTTTGTTCCGCAGAGACTTAGAGAAGGTTTGATCGCGGTTCGACGGGCCAAAAGGCTGTCCGGCCCCGAAAGAAGCGTCACGAAAGGCGGCGACCCGCTTGCGACCGCGAAAAGTGCCGGCTATAAGCCCGCTCGCCGGCCTTCGGGGGCGGCATCGGAGTGTAGCGCAGTCTGGTAGCGCACCACGTTCGGGACGTGGGGGTCGCAGGTTCAAATCCTGCCACTCCGACCAAGCAAGAACAGAAACGCCTCGAAAAGGCGTCGAGACATGAAAAGGGCGCCCGTAGCTCAGCTGGATAGAGCACCAGACTACGAATCTGGGGGTCAGAGGTTCGAATCCTTTCGGGCGCGCCATTCGTCTCGCAAGTCATTGCTTGGCTGGAATTTCCGCTAAAATCAGCACCTTAGGCCGCCGCCAGTCGTACACGCGGGCGGTGCAAACGGGCCATGGCGCTGATGTCGTATCTCATCCGTGATGGGTTGGGCACGTACTACTTCCGCAGGGCGATCCCCGCGGAGCGGCGCCCTTCATGCCCGAGCCAATCCCCGGCTCGCCTACCCCATATTCGCACGTCGCTAATGCTTGATTGGGACGGCTGCGACTTCTTCGCACTGTAAATTGGGCGACATCCCCACGGGCCGCAGGAGCCACCGCAGTGCTCAGCCGCCGCGACTTTCTTGCAAGCTGCTCGGCTTTCGGGCTGCTGCAGGCAACCAACGCCGCCGCCATTATTCCAGCCGTTGCGGGGGCACTCGCAGCTTTAACAGCCCTCGCGGTGGCAACTGGCAAGGCAGCGCAGGCGCTTGAAGGCGCTGTTGACAAGGGCCAACGCCTTTGGAGCAGGATAAAGAGTATACCTGGAAAAGAGAAAGCCGCTCGATTGATCGCAGAGCAGCAAGATGACCTAGTTGAGAAGATAAAGCTTCGTCGCGAAGTGGTCCGTATTGGCGCCGAGTCTCAGCTTGCCAATGCCGCCTTTTTGAGCAAGCTATATGAATACACTTTTGATCCCGTTCCAGCAAAATGGCTCGAAGTTAAGACACTGATTCAATCAGCCGCTGCCGCCTTACGCAATGCCAGCGCGATGTTTAGGAGTAGGGCTGCTTGGTTTCCTACAGAAGCGCAAGAAGCGCTGAGCGAGCTTCCCTCTTTATATAGAGAGAGGGAAAAGCTGATGAGCAATTTATATCGCCTACCTAGCGAAAGTCCGCCACCTGACGACATAGAGATTCTAGCAAAAGGATATGAGACTTTGCGAAGCGTGTCGCTACGATTACTGACTGCGCTCGATAAGTACCTCCAATAATATGGTTGAGATCGTTTTTGCTCTTCAAGCCGCCCACCGATCCAGCGCCGCCTGTGCCTCCTCTGGGCTCTCCTTAATCCGGTAGATTGCCTGCCGTGACAGCCCTATGGCCGCCCCGATGCCCGAGACCCTCTGGCCCTCCGCTAACCCGCTCAAGACGGCCTCAAGCCGCCCTCGAGTAAAGCTCGGCTTCCTCCCGCGGTAGGCATCCTCCCGGCTCCTGGCGTGCTCGATGCCGGCCTTCTGCGCCTCCTTGGTAGCTTCCGCCTGGGCCTGCGCCGTGGCTGCCATGAAGCCGAACAAGGCATCGCGCACCGCCTGCTGCATCGGGGCTGCCGTGGCGCCGTCGAAGGTGAGGTTGTTGATGACGGTTCGGACGATCCCCCCTCCGCCTGAACTCCCGGATGGTGTCGCACACGTCCGCCTAGTTGCGCCCGAGGCGGTCCACCCAACGCACCACCAGCACGCCCCCCGCCGCAGCATGTCGAAGAGCCGGCGGCCCTGCGGTCTCTCGCGGAGGGTGGTAGTACGGGCTTTCGGACAGCTCGGCGCCTTCACGCTGTGGCATACCCTTGCGGACGGACGAGGTAGATCGCCAGCGCAGGAGCCTATTCGCCCTCCGCGCTTTGTCTCCCCGGCACCGCCGCTTGGTTGCCACCGGAGGGCAGACGATGTGCGCGGGTCACGGAAGCCGGTTAGGGCACAGCGGCTATCGTCGCGGGCTGCCTGAGGTCCACTTCCGATCCCGAGGGCCGGGCCGTCAGACCGCCAACGACAACCGGCGGGCAACCCAAGGGCCAGAAGCAATCGTCCTGTCTGCCATCAAGCTGGCGACGATGAGCAAAGCCGCGCTGGCTGGCTTGGCGCTCAGCCTTCTGCCGACGTCCTGAAGCGGAACGACAGGCTACCCAGCAGTCGCGTGCGGCCGGAGGGAATGCTCGGGGCCAGCCTCAAGCCTTCGGATCGACGGACCACCCGGTCAATCCGCACGCCTTCTTGAGCCGCAGGTCTGCCTTTGCGAGGCGCCTTGCAGCTTGGTCCGAGTCGCCCCTGGCGTGGGCCTTATCGGCAGCGGCCACATCGCGGCGCACCAAGCGGCAAACGAGATGTGTTCGGAGATGGCGGAGCAGGCTCAGCATATTCAGCCCCGGGCAGAGCCACACACTGCATGCAAGTCCCGCACTCAAAGATCGTTAGGAGACCCGCCCCCCTCGGCAGTCGCGTTCGCCTGGAGGCCCCCCGGTACCCATACGGAGGAAACTCTGATCCGCCCCGCGTAGGGATGCCTCTCGCGCGCGTGACCCTCTGGGCAAAGCGGGCCACCCTCCGAACATCACCCATCCGCCCGGGGTTTACCTCAAGCCGCCCGAAAGACGGCGGCGAGGAAACGCATCAGGAGATGGCTATGCGAAAGACCGCCTTGGTCATTGCTGCCGGCATGCTGGCGATGGGCAGCACCGCGTGGGCAGGCGACAACTCGGGGAAGGGTGAGGGACGGATGCAGGGCTCGCCGAACGCCGCCGGGTTCGACAAGAAGGAGACCACCGGGACGACGGGTCCGGGCGCATCGAGCCGCGCGCCGGGCCAGGAGATGAAGCAGGACGGGCGCATGCGGGGCTCGCCGAACGCGTCCGGCTTCAAGGGGGACGGCGCGGGTTCGTCCGCCGGATCGGGCGGCGGCCGCTAGAGCGCGTTCCGACGAAGTGGTCACCGGTTCGGCGAGAGGAAGCGCATCGACTCGATGACCGCGGGCCGTCTCCGACCGGATGCCATCAGGTCGGAGACGGCCCTCGCAGCAGGTGATCGGGAGCGCGCTTTGCAAATCGCGCCTCAAGGCTTATCCCAAGCTCGGCCATATCGGCGGCCGATCCTTCGAGGAGTTTGGATGACCAAAGACAAGCAGCCCGATCGCACCGAAGCGTCGCTCGCCTTTGTCTCTGACCGGAACTACCCAGAAAATCTCGACCATACGTCCGATCAACCCGTTGCCGACGAACAAGACACCGAAGAGCATCCTCAGAAGGCGAGCGTGTCGCCGACGAATGCGTTCGAGGGGTTCGGCTCCTTCTCGGGCTGAGCGGGCGCCGACGAAAAAGCCCGGCGAGGAAGCCCGGCAAGACGTGGCGGACGCTTCTCCGCCCGAAGGCCGCAGCACCCTAAGCCCCGGTGTCGGGTGATCCTGCCGCGGATGCGCATTCCCGCGGCAGGTCCATGAATTCGTGGACCGGTCGTCCGCGCCTTGCGCGAGAACACCGGCGCCCTCCCACATCAGCGTCGCAAGATCTCATGCGGCGGGAAGGCTGTCCCGCATTCTCGGGAGCGATGCCGAGACCGGGCGAAACGCGCTCCGGCTCACGGAAACCAGGACGTCCGAAACAGCAATTGTCCGGCACGGTCCGTGCGGCTTGCCAAGCCCAAACCTTCCTGTTAGAGGCAAACATAAATAATTGCCTTCCTGCCTGTCAAGAAATAGATCCAGCATATGTATCGAAAAAGGCGGATCGTTATTGATGGATTGGAAGACAAACAGGGACGTTCCCTGCTTGTCATCTCTGCCCTTTACCATTGCCGTTCTGAGCTTTCCGACACCGAGATTCGCTTTGTCGATGTCGACAGCGCGGCTGTTCATGGGGCGATCGATCTCCTGCGTTGGGAGACCGGCCTCGACGTCCGTGTCCCGGTCGATCTCAGCGAGTATGGCGGCGGCTCGATCTTCGCAGGCGCCAGCCTGTACGCTGCCATTCGCTTCAACAGCTTGGACGGACTGCACGCGGCCGAAGCGAAGTTCTTCAAGGTTCCGCTTCTCCTCGCCCTCCAGTTCCTTCCCGAATCGGCGACGAGCGAGCAGCTGGCACTCCTGCGGCCCGCGCACGACCCCATCCTGTTCGCCCAGCACCTGATCGAGCGCATGCGATGACCGAGCGCGCAGCGGGACGCCTTCCCACGATTCTGGCCGTCGGGATGCATAACAGCGTGCATCTGGCCCGCTGGATCAACATGATGCGCGGTAGCTTCGCGCGCTTCGTCGTGTTCCCGGTCTATGTCGAGAATCCGGCGCCCGAGCTCCGCCCTTGGTCACCGGTCACCAGCCGCAGCGACATCGAGGCCTTGGGACCCGGTGAGGTGGGCATCGTCCAGCTCACCAAAACCGACGCGGAGCGCCACGCCGCCTGGCACGCGGATCGAGCGACCGGACGCCTGTTTCCCTCCTCCCTCGGGCTCCAGACGAATCCGAGCCTGACCCAGACCGACGAGTTGGTCGCCGCCATCCGGACGCTGCGGCCGGACGTCGTGCACACGATGGAGGTCCAGCTCGCGGGCTACCTCGCCCTCGGCGCCAAGCGGTACCTGGGAAGCATGATGCCGCCCTGGCTCCTGTCGAACTGGGGGAGCGACATCTATCTCTATCACCGGCTGCCCGAGCACCGCTCGACCGTGCTCGAGCTGGTGCAAGCCGTCGACGGCTACCTCGCGGAATGCCGACGCGACGTGCAGCTGGTGCGGCGCCTCGGCTTGAACGGGCACGCCTTCGACCCGATGCCGGCCTCCGGCGGGATCGATTTCAGCACCGTTCCGGCGCTCGACCGGTTCACGCCCCCGTCACGGCGCGACACCATCCTGGTGAAGGGCTATCATGGCTGGTCCGGGCGCGGGATGCACATCCTGTCCGCCCTGCATCTGGCCGCGCCGGCCCTGCGTGGCCATCGCATCCGCGTGCAGTTCTGTTCGGAGGCGATGCGGGAGATGATGCGGGCCATGGCGGCGTCGGACGGGCTCGACATCGCGCCCGTGCCCTATGCGCCGACCCACGCGGAAGCCCTGGGCCGGATCGCCGACGCGCGCATCGTCGTCGGCATCGGCATCTCGGACGGGATCGGCACGACCCTTCTCGAAGCGATGTGCTACGGCGCCTTCCCGATCAAGGCGACGACCTCCTGCGCCTGCGAATGGATCCAGAACGGCCGCGACGGCATCATCGTCGATCCACACGATGTGAAGAGCCTCGCCGAGGCCATCGTGCGCGCCGCCTCGGACGACGCGCTGGTCGATGCCGCCGCCACGCGCAACCGCGCCTGCGTGGAGGAGCGGTGGGACGTCGGCCGCAACAACGCGGCGGCGCAATCGATCTATCGCCACATGCTCGGCGATGCCTCCCGAAGCGCCGCGCTGAGCGCCTGAGACATGTCCCGCGCCATGCCCCCCGAAACCGTCACGATCCTCATCCCCGTCTATAACGGCAGCTACTTCCTGATCCAGGCCATCGAGAGTGCCCTGTCCCAGACGTGGCCGGCGATCGAGGTTCTCGTGGTCGATGACGGCTCGGACGACGACGGGCACACCGAGCAGGTCTGCCGTTCGTTCGGGGACCGGATCCGTTATCTGCGCCGGGAGAACGGCGGCGTTGCCGCGGCCCTCAACACCGGCATCGCCGCGATGACCGGTCAGTACCTGACCTGGCTCAGCCACGACGATCTCTTCGATCCGCGCAAGGTCGAGGTGCAGATGAAGGCCCTCAAGGCGCAGCCCGGTCCCTGCGTGATCTTCGGCGGCTACGCCACGATCAGGGAGGACGGCACCGTCCTGGCCGAGATCGAGACCGGATCGGGTTATCGCGACGACCAGCCGCTCTGGGCCATTCTCGAAGGCCGCATCAACGGCTGCACCGTCCTGCTCGACCGCGCCCTGCTGGAGCGCCACGGCGGCTTCGACATCGGATTGCCGACGACCCAGGACTACGAATTGTGGTGGCGGCTCGCGCTGCACTACCCCTTCGTCTACGTCCCCGGCATTCTGGTCCGGCACCGGGTCCATTCCGGGCAGGGGTCGCGCGGGCGCCGGCACACCGACGAAGCGAACCTTCTCTGGATGGAGCTGCTGGAGCGGGTGCCGGAGGAGAAGGCACGGGAGCATTCCGGCTCGGAGATGGCGTTCCTC
Source organism: Methylorubrum podarium (assembly GCF_022179745.1). Lineage (GTDB taxonomy): Bacteria > Pseudomonadota > Alphaproteobacteria > Rhizobiales > Beijerinckiaceae > Methylobacterium > Methylobacterium podarium. Next base: position 4,413 of record NZ_BPRD01000018.1, on the reverse strand, counting down.
CTGCGCGCCCGCGACTTCCTTCAGGTGACCGGCTACGACAACGCCAAGGAGGGCGCCGACATCCTGATCCGCCGGCGGGCGGCGAGGATTCCGGTCGGCGTCGTCCTGAGCGGCCGCAGCCCGCGCGAGGCGGCCGTCGCGAAGGCCGAACTCGCCAGCAGCGGCCTCGACCTCGCCTTCCTCGTCGTCGACGCCTCACCCGACCAGCAATCCCTGCTCGCCGCCGGCTCGCCCACGCAGGGCCTGCCCGAGGACGTCGTCGGCACTCCGGTCGATCCGGGCGACCTGATCGCCCGTGCCCTCGCCGTGCTCGACGCTCCGATCCTCGCCTTCCTCTCGCAGGACGTGTCCGCCTCCGCCTTCTGGGCGGCGACCGCCCGCCTCCTGTGTCACCCGAGCCTCGACGGCACCGCCATCCCGCGGGTGGCGGGCGGTCCGGACGTCGATCCGCTGGGACCGCTCTCCGGCCTTGTCGTGCGCCGCGAAGCCCTGTCAACCGCCTTGACCCGAGCCGTCGAGACCCGCAGTGACGTCATCTACTCCCTCGGCATGTCGAGCCGGCTCGATGTCGCTGCAGCCTGATCCGTCCGCCGACATGCCCGACTTCGACGGCCTGCGCGTCCAAGTCCCCGGCGAGCACCAGATCTGGCTCGTCTTCGGCGACCGACGCCACTACATCACCGACCTAAACGTCCTGCGGGCTCTCTTCCGCGACGACGCCTTCCAGACGGACGCCGAGTGCGCGCGCCTGCCGGAGGGGAGCGTGCTCGGACCGGGCAGCCGGCTCGTCCGCGGAAAGGGAAGCGCATCAGTCCATCTCGTGGTCAGCTCGGATCCTGGGCAGGAGACCCGGCATCGCGTCGTTGATGCGGCGCAGTTCGAGCGCTACGGCTTCGATCCGGCGAAGGTCGAGGAGATCCCGCCCGAGACATTGCGCAATATTCGGATCGGCCTGCCGCTCGGGCCGCGGGCGGCCGCCGCCGCCCTGGCCGAACGCGAGAACCTGGAACGGCTGGTGGAGGAGCTCCATCCCGGCCGGCCGACCCTGCTGCTGCTGCTGGAAGAGCGGGACGCCTTCGTCGAGCAGTTCGCCGGCCATGTTCAGGAGAGCGCCCGCCGCCGGGTTCATGTCCTGCTCGGCTGGCTCGAGGACGGGCAGTTCGCCATCTCGTCCGGCCCGCCCGACGCACCAGATGCGCTCGTGGCGCGCCTGCCCGAATCCGCTCTGACATCGGTCGCGGAGACCCTGCGGATCGGCCGGATCGATGTGCTCGCGACCCGATTCGGGGCCGCCCTGCGGACGGTCGTCGAGGCGCTCGGCCGCCCCTTCGATCTCACCCCGATGGTCGTCCCCTCCGCACGAGAGGAAACGGACGGGGCCATGCAGGCGCTCGCTCGGAGGGCAGCCCGCGTCATCGCCTGTGGCGACGCGATGCTGAGCGCGCTGCGTACCCGATTTCCGGGGCATCCGATCGCGACCGGTCTCGATCCCGAGGCGCGCAAGCCCAGCCGGTTCCGGGTGCATCCGGCCCGGCTCGACGCGGACGAGGATCTTCGCGTTCTGATCTGGGGTCCAACCTCGGAGCCGGAGAGTCGTGTCGTGGCGGAGACCGTCGCCCCCGGCCGTGACGGGGGCCTCGCGGTCCGCTTCTTCGGTCTCGACGGAACGCCGGCGGCGTCCCTTGCCGGCCTGCGTGATCTGGGTCCGGCCGACCGCTTCGATCTCAACAGGCTGGCCTGTGTCCTGCGCCCCCATCTCGTCTGGTTTCCGAGCCCGGCGCCGGAGGCGTTCGACTTCCGGGTCTCGGCCGCCCTGGCGCAGGGCTTGCCGATCCTGGCGAGCGCCGCCTGCGGCTTGAGCCTGCGCCTGGCGGATCGGCCCTATACCTGGATCCTGCCTGCGGACGCGACCGCGGCAAGTATACGAGAGGAACTCACGGCGATCCGGGCGCGATGGGCGTCCGAATACGGCCGACTGCATCGGGCCGAGGCCGCTCCGGGCTTCTATCCGGCCACCTATCTCGACTGGAGCACGGTGGGCACAGCGCCGCCCGACGATGCGATCCCCCTCGCACCAGCACCGCCCGTGCTCCCGCCGTCACCTGCTCCGATCCCTGCGAAGAAAAAATGGCGGTTCTTCAAATGACGAGACCGGCCGCAGCCGGATCATCCGCCGGGCACCGGCCGGTCCGCGCGCTGATCTGCGACTTCGACTTCTTCTCGGCGCTCGGCGGCGGGCAGACCTTCTATCGCCGCATGGTCGAGCGCCACCCGGACTGGACCTTCCTCTATCCCTCGCGCGGGCGCGATCTCACCGGCACCGTGCAGGCGCGGCTTCCCGCGAACGCGCATCCCTACGGCTTTGATCGCTATCTCGTCCCTCGAGATCTCGTCGATGCGCTGACGATCGAGGGTTACGAGGAGCACACCTATGCTCGGCTCATCTGCCAGATCGCCGTGCCGCTCCAGGGCCAGTTCCTCGACGTCGTCGAAGTGCCCTCTTTCTTCCCCGTCGCGCATCTCATCCGTCCGATCTTCGCCGCCTTCGGTATCGGCGTCGGGACGGTATCCCTGGGTATGCTGGGCTGGCTGAGCGTCAGCAACCGCAACGCCTACGCATCGGAGATCCCGCAATCGGTGGTGGAGCGGCTGGAGGACCTTGAGCAACGCTGCATCGCCGGCGCCGACGTGAGCTACACGATCTCGGATCTCCACGCCGAGGAGAACGAACGGACGAAACCGTCGGCGATCGTTGACATGCACGACGCCCTCGACACGCTGCCGCCGCCCCCGGCTCGGCCGCCGGGAGAGGGCGCCCCCGATCTCTGGTTCGTCGGGCGCCTCGACCGGAACAAGGGACCCGATCTCTTCATCGAGATCGCCTCGCGGGTTCCCCGCTCCCTCTACCGGAACTGCTACCTCTGCGGCCCGGACAATCCCTGGGCCGAAACGGGACCGCGCTGGTCCGAGACGGTCCTCGATCTCGCCCGCGAGCGCGGCGTGCCGGCGGAATATCTCGGCGAGATCAGCCACGAGGAGTTATGGTCGCGCGCCTTCCGCGGCCGCTCGGTTCTCGTCATCCCGTCCCGCTCCGACGCGTTCAACTACGTGGCCATCGAGGCGACCATGTCGGGGGCGCCGATCCTGCTGTCGAAGCAGGCGGGCGCCGCGGCCTTCCTCACGGCGCGCCATGCCGCCATCGCCCCGCCGATCATCGACCCCGACGATCTCACCGACGCCGCGGCCAAGCTGAAGCGTCTGCTCGGTGAATACGAGACGCGGAGCCGGCACCTGCGCAAGATCATCCTGACGGGTGGCTGGCCGGCGCCCCGCAACGGCTTCTTCACTGACGTGATCGGGTCCGCCCCGGCGGGATCGGGCCACGCCGATCCCGATCTGCTCGGGCGCGCCCGCGCGGCCGATCCGCTGAACCTGGCTCCGGCCCGGATCTGGCGCTCGGTGGCGCCGCCGCCCGCCGGGAACGACATCGAGATCATCCTGCGGGCCGGGCGGGACCGGGGGGCGCTCGAACGAAGCCTGACCACCCTGCGCACGGCCGAGGCGGACGGGCTTGCCGTGACGGTCCTGGTGGAAACGGGACGGGAACCCGAGGGCCTGCCGCAGCTTCTGCGCAACTTCCATCCCGGCGCGACCACGCTCCGCTCGGGCGGCGTGGATGCGGCCGCGGCGATCAACGAAGCGCTGGAGCGGTCGCGCGCGGCGGCGCTCATGGTGATCGAGGCCGGCGACGGTGTCGAGGGTGGGGCCCTGCGCCGCCTCTTCCGGACCTTTCAGGCGACGCCCGCGGCCGACCTCGCGATCGGCCTCTGGTCGGAACTCGACGCGTTCGGGGCGATCCTGCGGGACGACCCGGCGGACGCGTTCGACCTGCGCGCCCTGATCGGTCCGGGGGCACGCCGCGGCGGCCTCCTGATGCGCCGGAGCGACCGCCTCATGATCGACGAGTCGATGGGGGATTGCGGTCTGCTCGACCTGTATGGCCGTCTCGCCGCGGCTCCCGTCGTGCGCGGCGCCGAGCGGATCGGCTGGTCCTGGCCCGCGGCCGACGCCGCCGGGTCACGCCGTCCGGCCGACCTGTCGCCGCTTCTCCTGAAATGGCTGCTCGCTCCCCCGCGTCCCGACGCGCAGGACGCCGCTTGAGCACCGGGATGGAGGCGCGCGCCTCGCTCGACGGCGTCCGCGTGCTCGTCACCGGAGGCTCGGGCTTCCTCGGCCGGCATCTGGTCCGGGCCCTGATCCCGCTCGGAGCCGAGGTCGCGGTCCTCGTGCGCGATCCGGCGGCGGGCAGCCGGCCCTTGGCCGGAGACGGCGAGCCGGAGCGCGCCGGCCGCGTCACCCTGATGCAGGGCGATCTCCTGGACGAGGCGGCCGTGATCCGGGCGGCGGCGGGCG
>NZ_BPRD01000017.1 GCF_022179745.1 Methylorubrum podarium | reverse complement strand
CATGCGCCGCCTCGCGGAAGGCTGGGCGCGGCAGGCGGAGAGGGCCGTCTCCGGCGCCGCCGCGCCCGATCCCCGTCTCGCCGAGCCCAGTGCCCTGCTCGCGCTCGCCTATCCCGACCGGGTGGCGCGGGCGCGGGGCCGGGACGGCGCGTTCCTCATGGCCAACGGCCGCGCCGGCCTCGTCGATCCGGCGAGCCCGCTCGCCCGCGAGCCGTTCATCGTCGTCGCCGACCTGACCGGAACCGCGGCCTCCGCCCGCATCCTCGCCGCCGCCGCGATCGCGTCCGAGACCATCGACGCGCTGTTCGCCGACCGGATCGCCACCGTGCGCAGCGTCAGCTTCGACCGCGAGGCCCGCGCCCTGCGCGCCCGCGCCGGCCGCCGGCTCGGCGCCGTGACCCTCGACGAGCGCACCCTGCCCGTCCCCGCCGACGCGGAGGCGTCGGAGGTGCTGGCCCGCGGCATCGCCGGGCTCGGCCTCGACCGCCTGCCCTGGACGCCCGCCCTGGCGCAGTGGCGCGCCCGTGTCCGCTTCCTCCACGATGCCGAGGGCGGGGAATGGCCGGACCTCTCCGACGAGGCGCTGGCCGGGACCGTCGAGGCGTGGCTCGCGCCGGCCATCCTCGGGCGGACGTCGCTCGGCGCGATCACCGCCGACGACCTCGGCCAGGCCCTCCAGGGCCTGCTGCCCTGGACCCTGCGCGCCCGCCTGGAGGCGGAGGCGCCGAGCCATATCGAGGTGCCGACGGGCTCGCGCATCCCGGTCGATTACGAGTCGGGCCCCGAGCCGGTGCTGGCGGTGCGGGTGCAGGAGCTGTTCGGCCTCGACCGGCACCCGACGCTCGGCGGGGGCCGCGTGCCGCTGGTGCTCCACCTGCTCTCGCCGGCCCACCGCCCGATCCAGATCACCCGCGACCTGCCGGGTTTCTGGCGCGGCTCCTGGGGCGCCGTGCGCTCCGAGATGCGGGGGCGCTACCCCCGCCATCCCTGGCCGGAGGACCCCCTCAGCGAGGCGCCGACCCGGCGGGCGAAGCCGCGGGGGACGTGAGGCGGACCTCGGGCATCAGCCAGATTAGCAGCCGGTGGGTCGGCCAGCAGATCAGCAGCGGGATGCCGACGACGAGGCCCGTGAACCACGCCCAGGCCGGCATCATGGTCTGGGCGGCGTTGTCGCTCATGCCCCAGACATAGTTGATGTTGACCGGCGTCAGGCCGGGATCGGGCCGCGGCGGCGGCATCAGGAAGCAGCAGACGAACAGGACGACGACCGCCAGCACCGACCACGCGGCCCAGGCGCGGCGGTCGTAGCCGAGCCGCCAGACGAGATAGACGAGCAGGAACGGCAGCCAGCCGTGGAACAGCGACAGCCCCCGCAGGAACGGCGAGGTCTCGCGGTTGAACATGTAGGCGGTCATGCCGGTCAGCGGATGGCCCGCGGCCTGCGCCGCGAAGTCGACGACCCAGAGCGTCTGCGGCGCGAGGATGCCGACCGCGCAGATCGAGACGAGGAGCGCGCTCTCCGCCCAGATTCCGACGAGGGTCAGGATCAGGGCGATGTCGCAGAAATACAGGAAGTTCGTGGGCCCGTACTGGGTGAGGTAGACCGGGACCAGCACCGCCATGAAGGCCGAGTAGGCGAGCTTGAGGCTCAGGGGGATGCGCCCGCGAACCCGTCTGCCGCCCCGCTCGATCACCGGAGGATCGGCCGTCGCCGCGCTGCCGGAAGGACTCATTGCCACCCCCTGTCGTTTCCGGCTTGACCGTGGCCGAGATTCGTTTCCGAGAGCGTGAGGGAACGCACGCGGCCCGTCAGCCTCGCGCGATCCCGAGACAGGAAGGAAACGTTCGATGCGTTCAGCGGCCTGCCGCCTCTCCGGCCTCGCGCTCGCCCTCCTCGCCGCCGGTGCGGCCCGCGCGCAGACGCCGCCCGACGCCGGCGGCGCCCGGCCGCTGGTGATCCCGCAGGTCGAGGGCGAGCGCCAGGGCAAGATCCTGGGCCGGGCGCTCGCCTGCGGCGCGGAGCGCGAGCGGGTGGAGCGCGTGCTGAGGGCCGGCCGCGAGCGCATGCTGGCGGCGGTCGGCCGCGCGCTCACCGAGGAGCGCTACGCCCTGTCCCTCGACGACGCGATGCGCCTGGAGACGAGCCTGCCGGCGCCGTCCGTGCAAGGATGCGAGAAGGCGCTCGCCGCCCTCGAACGGCTGGAGACGGCACCGTAACCTCCGGCGAGACGATCAGCCGAAGCGGCCGCTCTTCTGGATCACCTCGATCTTGTAGCCGTCCGGGTCGGTGGCGAAGAAGAAGGTCGCGAGCGCGGTCTCGCCGTGCTTGAGGGTCTTGACCGGCGTCACCGAGAACCCCTCGCGCTCGAAGCGCGCCTGCTCGGCCGCCGCGTCCTCCACCACGAAGGCGAGATGGCCGTAGCCGTCGCCGAGATTGTAGGGCTCCGAGCGGTCCTTGTTGACCGTCAGTTCGAGTTCGAACGGCGAGGACGGGTCGCGCAGGTAGAGCAGCGTGAAGTCCGGGAAGTCGAAGCGGTCGGCCGGCTCCAGGCCGAAGGCGCGGGCGTAGAAGTCGCGCGAGCGCGCCTCGTCGCGGACGCGGATCATGGTGTGGACGGGCTTGGCCATCGGCCCTCTCTCCCTCGAGCGGATGCGCGCTCATCTGGCGCGGGGCCGGCCGGGCGGAAAGGGTCTGGGCCGTTTACCCTTCGTCAACCTTAAGGGATCTTTGCTGCTCCGCGATGATGCGCGCCGCGTCCCCCCGAGCCGTCGATCCCGACGCCCTGCTGCCGCCGGGCGACGCCGCCCTGCGCGCGGCGATGCTGGGCTGGCGCGAGGCGCTGGCGCGGGAGCGGCGCATGGCCGCCAACACCGTCGAGGCCTACGAGCGGGACCTGCGCCAGTTCCTGACCCATCGCGCCGCCCGCTCCGGCACGCCGACCATCGCCGGGCTGATCGCTCTCAAGCCGCGGGACCTGCGCGCCTTCATGGCCGCGCGCCGGGCCGAGGGGGTCGGCGGGCGCTCGCTGATGCGGATGCTGGCGGGCCTGCGCTCCTTCGCCCGCTTCCTCGAACGGGAGGGTCACGGCAGCGTGGCGGCGCTCGGCGCCGTGCGCTCGCCCAAGGTCGAGCGGCGCCTGCCGCGCCCAGTGCCGGTGACGGCCGCGCGGGCGATGACCGCGCCCGAGACCCGGCCCGACGACGACCGCGCCCCCTGGGTGCTCGCCCGCGACGCGGCGGTGATCGCCCTCCTCTACGGTTCGGGCCTGCGCATCTCCGAGGCGCTGGGGCTCAGCGCCCGCGACGCGCCGGTGCCGGGCCTCGACGAGGTCCGGGTGACGGGCAAGGGCGGCAAGGTCCGCGCCGTGCCGGTGCTGCCGGCGGTGGCCGAGGCGGTGGCCGCCTACCTGTCGCGCTGCCCGCATCCCCTCGACCCGCAGGGACCGCTCTTCGTCGGCGTGAAGGGCGGCCCGCTCTCGCCGCGGGTGGTGCAGTACGCGGTGGCCGCGTTGCGCGGCGCGCTCGGCCTGCCCGAGAGCGCGACCCCGCACGCCCTGCGCCACTCCTTCGCGACGCATCTGCTCGCCCGCCAGGGGGAGTTGCGGGCGATCCAGGAGCTTCTGGGCCACGCCTCGCTCTCGACCACGCAGATCTACACCAAGGTCGATGCCGCCCGCCTGATGAGCGCCTTCGAGGACGCCCATCCCCGCGCCCGGCGGCTGCCGCCGCGAGCCGAATCGGGCCCGGCGCGGACCGAGGCCGTTGAGCCGGCGCAGGGCTCGAGCGCCCGTTCCGGCCATGCGGCCCGGCCGGGCGCCGCGGCGGGGCGCGGTCGGGAACACCGGCCGGAGCGCAGAAATGCGTGAGTCGGCTCCGTTTACCTTGGTCTTGCCGCGATTGAGTGGCGGATTGTCCTCAACCGGGCGGCGCGGCGCCGCCGAGTCAGAAGCTTCAGGGAGTGTCCGATGCGCGTGAGCGGAATCTGTCTCGCAATCCTGCCCGTCGTCGCCGTCCTCGCCGTGACCGCGACGGTGAAGACGCTGCTGCTTCCCGTCACCGCCGTGCGGCTGCTCGCCCGCGGGCGCGCCGCCCGCGCCTGACGGCGGCTCCGGGCGCCGTAATCCGGCGCGCGCGCCGAATCGCGTTCACGCCCAGCCCCACCCCTCGGGCTCGACGACGAGGATGCTGCCCTGGCGGATGCCGAGCCGCGGGGCGGTGTAGATGTCGAGATGGCCGAGGATGACCAGCAGCGCCCGGGCAACGCCGCCATGGGCGACCATCACCGTCGGGCGGCGTAGCTCCGCCACCACCTCCTCCACCCGCGCCTCGACCATGGCGTAGCTCTCCGCGCCCTCCCCGCGGGGCTGGTAGCCCCAGCGGTCGCGGTCGCGTGCGGCGGCGCCGGACGGATCGCGCCGCCGGATCTCGGCCCAGGTCTGACCCTCCCAAGCACCGAACCCGATCTCCCGAAGCCGCGGATCGGCGCGATAGCCCGCCGCCGGCAGGCCGATGCCGGCGCGCAGGATCTCCATCGTCCGGCGGGCGCGGGTGAGCGGGCTCGCGACGTAGTCGGCCGTCGGCAGCTCCGCCCCGGCGACCCGACGCAGGCGCTCGGCCGCCTCCGCCGCGTGGGCGAGCCCGTTGGCGTTGAGCTCGGTGTCGCGGTGGCCCTGGAGCCGCCCTTCCGCGTTCCAGTCGGTCTGGCCGTGGCGCACGAACCAGATCGTCGGCACCCGGCTCATGCCCCCGCTCCGCAGCGACCGGAGCCTCCCCGCGAAGACCCCGACGCGCCGGATCGGGAACGGCGAAGGCGGCGCATCTGTTGGGGCTCCAAGCTTTTCCCTTCCTGCGGGGCCGCCCCGGCGGCCTCGCGAGCGGCTCGTGAGCAGGTAATCTTCGGTATGGCGCGCAAGAACGGCAAGGACGGCAGCGGCTCCGCGAGTGACAAAGGGGGTGACAAAGCCGCGGAAACAAAGTCGCAGGCGGGCTGGCGCGACCATCCGCCCTCCTTCGCCGGCTGGGCCCGGGCCGCGATCGCGGGGAGCGGCACGGCGCCGAGCCTGTCGCCGCACCTTCACCCGGTCCTGCCGCCGGCCGCCCCCGGCATCGTCACCGTCGAACCCGGCCGGAGCGTCAGCCTCGCCGCCATCGATCCCGACGCCACCGGCGGCCTCGACAAGGCGGAGGCCAAGGCCGCCCTCGACGCGCAGCGCGCGCGGATCAAGCACCTGCAGGAAATGCTCTACGCCGAGCGCCGCCACGCCCTGCTCGTGGTGTTCCAGGCGATCGACACCGGCGGCAAGGACGGCACCATCCGCAACGTGCTGGAGGGGGTGAACCCGCAGGGCTGCCGGGTCTGGTCGTTCAAGGTGCCGAGTGCGGAGGAACTCGATCAGGACTTCTTGTGGCGCTACCACCTACGCACGCCCGGCCGCGGCCTGATCGGCGTGTTCAACCGCAGCCATTACGAGGACGTGCTGGTGGTGCGGGTGAAGGGGCTCGTGCCGGAGGAGACCTGGCGCGAGCGCTACGGGCTCATCAACGACTTCGAGCGGCTGCTGACACTCTCGGGGACCGTGATCCTCAAGTTCTTCCTGCACATCTCCAAGGACGAGCAGAAGGAGCGCCTGGAGGCGCGCCTCGCCGACCCGGAGAAGCACTGGAAGTTCGACCCCGCCGACCTCGTCGAGCGCAAGGCCTGGGACGCCTACCAGACCGCCTTCGACGACGCGCTTGCCCGCTGCTCGACGCCCTACGCCCCCTGGCACGTGGTGCCGGCCAACCGGAAGTGGGCCCGCAACGTCATGGTCGCCAAGACCATCGCCTCCAGCGTGTCGGCGATGGTCTTGGCGAC
>NZ_BPRD01000016.1 GCF_022179745.1 Methylorubrum podarium | reverse complement strand
ACGGCGCCGGTCGCGGCGAGCACGAGGACGGAGAGCGCCAGCACCGGCATTTCGGCACCCTCGAGCGTGATCCCGGCCGGCACGGCCAGGACGACCGTCGTGACCAGCGCGGCGGCGATGATCGCGATCCCGCCGCCCTGGGGTGTCGGCACCCGGTGGCTGGAACGGGCATTCGGCCGGGCCAGGGCGTAGCGCCGCAGCAGCGGCTTCAGCAGGACGATGAGCCCGGCCGACAGGAGGGCCGCCAGCGGCACGACGAGGAGGGGGGCGAGGGTCATCGCGCTGCCGGAAATCGCGAGCAGGCCCTCTCCCCTCCGCGGGAGAGGGTGGCCCCCGAAGGGGGTCGGGCGAGGGGAGCGCCGCTTCCACTGAGCCTACGCCGCCCGAGGGCGGCACCGTCGCGCTGCCCCTCTCCCGCCTGCTCCGCGGCCACCCTCCCCCACCCGTGTCGGGCCTGCCCGACTTGGGCCGATGGGTGCGGATCCTGGGCGAGCCCGGGATCCGACGGGGGGAGGGTTTTTCGGCTTTGTCGTCCGATCCTTCGCATAGCCCCCGCTCTACCCGCCCGCACCGGCCCAAGCGAGGCCGCGGCGACCGCTCCCAACTTGTTTTGGCCGCAAAGCCACGCGATCCGCGTGACGCGGTCCTCCGAAAGAGCGGTGGGCGGGCCGCGCGTCACGGCCGGCTTGCCTTGCGGGGGCGGGGAGCCGCCGATACGACTTGGCCGCTCGCCCCCACCGCTCAAGCCGGTTGTCAAGAATCGCCCGTTGCGCACGCTTTCACTGGCCCTTGCCCTGGTCCTCGCGATCCTGACGGCCGCGGCGGGCTCCCTCGCCTGCCTCCTCGGGACCACCGCCCCCGCCTACGCGGTCGAGGCCGTGCGCGTCACCCTCGACGCGCCCGCGATCGACCTGACGCCGACGATCGAGCGCTACCGCTCGGACGGCGACCTGATCCAGATCTCCACCGCCCCGGGCAAGGACGGCATCGTGCGGCGCATCGCGGTGAAGGCGCGCGAGACGGGCGCGCGGCCCGACTGGATGGTGTTCGCGCTCACCAACGACACCGACGAGCAGATCGACCGCCTGCTCGTCGCCCCGCATTTCCGCCTCGTCGGCTCCGGAGTGATCTGGCCCGATCTCGGCGGCTCGCGCATCGCCGCGATCACCGCGAGCGAGGGGATCCGGCCGGAGCGCGACGAGAGCCTCGACGCCGACCAGTTCCTGATCACCATCGATCCCGGCACGACGGTGACCTACGTCGCCGAGCTGAAGGGTCCGAACATCCCCCAGGTCTACCTCTGGGATCAGGACGCCTACCGCAAGAAGACCTCGGGGCTGACCCTCTACAAGGGCATCATCATCGGCATTGCCGGGCTGCTCGCGCTGTTCCTCACCATCATCTTCGTGGTGAAGGGCGCGATCATCTTCCCCGCGGCGGCCGCGCTGTCCTGGGCGGTGCTGGCCTATGCCTGCATCGATTTCGGCTTCCTGCAGCGGGTCTTCCCCGTCACCGAACTCGCCGAGCGGATCTACCGCGCCTCCGCCGAGGCCGTGCTCGGGGCGACGCTCCTCGTCTTCCTGTTCGCCTACCTGAACCTGTCGCGCTGGCACGTGCGCTACAGCCACGTCGCCTTCTTCTGGCTGACCTTCCTCGCCGGCCTCGTGGCGCTCGCGGTGTTCGACCCGCCGGTGGCGGCGGGCGTGGCGCGCATCTCCATCGCCGCGGTGGCGGGCGTCGGGCTGCTGCTGATCCTCTATCTCGCCGTCCATAACGGCTACGACCGGGCCATCCTGCTGGTGCCGACCTGGCTGCTGCTGCTGGTCTGGGTGGTGGCGGCGGGCTTCGCCATCACCGGGCAGATCGGCTCCGACCTCGTGCAGCCGGCACTGATCGGCGGCCTCGTGCTCATCGTCATGCTGATCGGCTTCACGGTGATGCAGCACGCCTTCGCCGGCGGCGGCCTGAGCCACAGCCTCGTCTCCGACACCGAGCGCCGGGCGCTGGCGCTGACGGGGGCGGGCGACATCGTGTTCGACTGGGACGTGCCCGGCGACCGCGTCTTCGCCGGCCCGGAGATCGAGGCGCAGCTCGGGCTCAAGCGCGGCGCCCTCGAAGGGCCGGCGGCGAACTGGCTCGGCCTGCTCCATCCCTTCGACGTGGAGCGCTACTCGGCGGCCCTCGACACGGTGATCGAGGAGCGGCGCGGGCGCATCATCCACGATTTCCGCCTGCGCTCGGCGGACGGCCCCTACGCGTGGTACCGGCTCAAGGCGCGCCCCGTGATCGGCACCGACGGCGAGGTGATCCGCATCGTCGGCACCATCAGCGACGTCACCGAGGCGAAGACCGCCGAGGAGCGGCTGCTGCACGACGCCGTGCACGACAGCCTCACCGGCCTGCCGAACCGCGAGCTGTTCCACGACCGGCTGGAGGCGGCGCTGGCGCTGGCGAGCCAGGATCCGCGCCTCAAGCCCGCGGTGATCGCCCTCGACATCGACCGGTTCAAGGCGATCAACGACGCCATCGGCCTCTCGGCGGGCGATTCGATCCTGCTCACCCTCTCGCGCCGGCTCGGGCGGCTGCTGCGCCCGCAGGACACGCTGGCCCGGGTCGCGGGCGACGAATTCGCGGTGATCCTGCTCTCCGAGCGCGAGCCCGACCGCATCCTCTCCTTCGCCGAGATGATCCGGCGCGCCATCGCCACCCCCGTCACCTACGCCGACCGCGAGGTGTTCCTCACCGTCTCGATCGGTATCGCGCTGCACGAGGCGACGCCGGGCGCCGGCGGCCAGAGCACGGGACAGACGCGGCGCGAAGAAGTGTTCAAGAACGCCGAGATGGCGATGATCCAGGCCAAGCGCGGCGGCGGCGACCGGATCGAGGTGTTCCGCGCCAACATGCGGCTGGAGCGCTCCGACCGGCTCATGCTGGAGGCCGACCTGCGCAAGGCGCTGGAGCGCAACGAGATCAAGGTGCTGTTCCAGCCGATCGTGCGGCTCGAAGACCGCACCGTCGCCGGCTTCGAGACGCTGCTGCGCTGGGACCATCCGAAGCTCGGCCGCATCCCGCCCTCGACCTTCCTGCCGGTGGCCGAAGAGACCGGCGTCATCGTCCCGCTCGGCAATTTCGCAATCGAGCGCACGGCGCTGGAACTCGCCGCCTGGCAGCGCTCCCTCGACGTCGAGCCGCCGATCTTCGCCTCGGTCAACGTCTCCTCGCGCCAGCTCCTGCGCCACGACCTCCTGCACGACGTGAAGACGGTGATCGCCCGCACCGGCGTGCTGCCCGGCTCGCTCAAGCTGGAGATGGCCGAGGGGCTGGTGATGGAGAACCCGGAATACGCCGCCCAGATGCTCACCCGCATCCACGACCTCGGCGCCGGCCTCGTCCTCGACGATTTCGGCACCGGCTACTCGGCGATCTCCTATCTCCAGCGCTTCCCCTTCGACACGATCAAGATCGAACAGAGCTTCGTGCGCCAGATGGGCCAGGGCCGCACCGCCATGCTGCGCTCGGTCCTGCGGATGGGGCAGGAACTGGGGCTCGCCACCATCGCCGAGGGGGCGGAGTCGGAGGAGGACGCGCAGGGGCTGCAGGAACTCGGCTGCGACTACGCGCAAGGGGCGGCCTTCGGCGAGCCGATGACCGTGCTCCAGGCCCGCCAGCTCGTCGGCGCCGCCCCCGAGGCGGCCTGACCTCGGCCCCTGGTCCCGCGATGAGGCGGGTCGCTCGGGTTTTCGTTTAAACCTCCCTTAACCATGTTGGCGGAAGGTCCACCTGAAGTATCCGGGCCGCCTGTTCGGCGCCCGAAGGTCTGAGGATGGACGATGATCGAGGCGACGAGACGCAGGAGCCCGGCCCCCTCCGGCAACGCGATGCGGCGCCTGATGACGCGGCCGATCCATGCGCATCTCGCCGGCGCGGCGCAGCCGCGTTCGGTCGTCGCCGACGCGGCGGCCGACGCGCCGGTCGAGGCCGCGGCCGAGTCCCCCGTCGAAATCTCCGAGGAAGCCCCTGCTCCCGTGCCGGCCGAAGCGGCCGCGGGCGAGGCGGATCTCGCCCGTCTGCGCCTCGAAGTGGCGATGATGAAGGCGGCGCTCGCCGCCGAACGCCGGGAGAGCGAGGCCCTTCGCAGCAGCCTCGGCCTCGCGGAGGCGGAGACGCTCGGCGAGGAGGCGCAGGCCGTGCGGGCGCGCTGGGCCGCCCTGGTCGAGCGCCTGATCCACGATCCGCGCTGATCCTTCACGACACCTGACATCTGATCGGAGCGGGTTGCCGCCATGCGTGCTCCCACGAGCGCCCGTTGCTCGCTTGTCGTCAACGGCCAGTCGCTGCGGGTCTCCCCCGGCGACACCTCCCTGGAAACCGCTCTGGCGGACGGCGTGATCGCGCCGATGACGGGACTGCTCGGCCAGGGGGCCGGCCCGGCCTCGCGTCGCCTGCCCGTCCGGGCCCGGCGGGCGGAGGCGGTGACGCTGTCGGCCCCCGACCCGGACGCGACGATCCGGCCCGTCAGGTCGCCCGCCCGGACGCTCGCCCGCACCCTTGCGCGCCGCACCGGCGGCATCGACACGATCACGGCGCTGGCGCCGCGGGTCGTGCAGGTGGTCGCGACCCTGGAGCGGCGGCTTCCCTTCGAGCCGGGCGATCAGGTCGTCGTCACGGTCGAGGGCGGTCGCCCGGTCACGCTCACGCCGACGCTCGGCGTCGAGGGCGGGGCGGAGCTGAACGAACTCGTCTTCCACCTGCGCGGCGAGTGCGCCGAGGATCTCACCGGCCTGTTCGGCTGCGCGATCGAGCCCGGCCGCGCGCTGAAGGTGAAGGGTCCCGTCGGCAACGGCACCTACCGCCCCGGCGGCGGTCGCCTCGTGCTGGTGGCGGCGGAGACGGGGTTTGCCGGCATCTGGGCCATCGCCCGCGCCGCGCGCTACGTCGAGCCGGCCCGCGAGATCTGCCTCGTGGTCGGCGCCCGCGATCCCCTCGACCTCTACATGCGCCCGTCGCTCGAATGGCTGCGCGCCACCGGCGTGACCCGCATCACGCTCGCCGCCGACCGCCACCGCCAGCGGGCGCCCGACGTGCGCCCCGGCCCGCTCACCGCCCACATCCCCACCTTACGGGCGACCGACGTGGTGCACGCCTCCGGCTGCCCCTCGACGCTGGGCGCGGTGGAGGTTCTGGCCGCCGCCGCGGGGGCGCGGTACTACCCGATCCCGCTCGAGCCGGGGGCGTGAGGGTCTCACGGCTTCCGGTTGATTCCTTCGGTTCTGCTTCCCGTCATTCCGGGGCGCCGAAGGCGAACCCGGAATCCACCCGTGATGCCATGCTAAGCCACGCATCACGGGTGGATCCCGGGTTCCGCTGCGCGGCCCCGGGATGACAGGGTGGGGCTGAACCGAACCAATCCATTGGGAACGGTATCACACCTCCGGCGCGTGGTTTCTCCCGTCATCGGGAAGACTGATCGCGCGCCGTTCAGTGGGCAAGGTTCATGGCTACGGACCGTTCGAGGGCAGACCACCGCTGTCCCTGCTGCCGCTGCCTCACGCTCGACGAACGGGGTGGATTCGAAATCTGCCCCGTCTGTTTCTGGGAAGACGACGGGCAGGACGACCACGATGCCGATCTCGTCCGTGGCGGCCCCAATCGTGGACTGTCGTTGACCGAGGCTCGCCGGAACTACGCGGCCTGCGGAGCCGCCGATCCCATCGACCTTCCCCACGTTCGCCCTCCGACCGCGTCGGAACGGTAGTCCCGTCCGAGACGGCCTGAAACCTGTCGGCGATGCGCGACCGCGGTTTGCCCCCTGATCCGAGAACGAAGAAGGGAGCGGCCGATCCGGCCGCTCCCTTCCTTTCGTGACACGATCCTGCCGGCCCTCAGCCCACCTTCACCCGCCAGATCTCCTCGGCGTATTCCCGCATCGAGCGGTCGGAGGAGAACCACGCCATCCGCGCGGTGTTGAGGATCGCCGCGCGCCACCACTGCGCCGGGCGCTTCCAGGCCGCGTCGATCTCGCGCTGGACGCGCCAGTAATCCTCGAAATCGACCGTGGTCAGGTAGCGGTCGCCGCGGCGCAGCTCGTCCACGAGCGGGACGAAGCGGCCGGGATCGTCCGGCGAGAAGGTGCCGCCCGCGATGGCGTCGAGCGCCGCAGCCAGCCGCGGGGAGCCCGCGATCGCCTTGGCGGCGTAGTCCGGCTCGCCCGCGCGGGCGAGCACCCCTTCGGCGTCGAGGCCGAAGATGAAGATGTTCTCCGCGCCGACATGGTCCTTGATCTCGATGTTGGCGCCGTCGAGCGTGCCGACGGTGAGCGCGCCGTTGAGGGCAAGCTTCATGTTGCCGGTGCCGGAGGCTTCCATGCCGGCGGTCGAGATCTGCTCGGAGAGGTCGGCCGCCGGGATGATCACCTCGGCGAGACTCACCGAGTAGTTCGGCAGGAACACCACCTTCAGCCGGTCGCCGATCTCGGGATCGTTGTTGACGACATTCGCGATGTCGCCCGCGAGCTTGATGATCAGCTTGGCCTGCACGTAGCTCGGCGCGGCCTTGCCGGCGAAGATCTTGACCCGCGGGGTCCAGTCCTCGTGCGGCGCCCGCTTGATCGCCTGGTAGAGCGCCACCGTCTCGATCAGGTTGAGGAGCTGGCGCTTGTACTCATGGATGCGCTTGATCTGCACGTCGAACAAGGCCGACGGATCGACGGTGACGCCGGTGCGCTCGGCGATGACCTGGGCGAGGCGCGTCTTGCGGGTCTTGCGCATCGCCGCGTAGCGCCTGCGGAAGTCAGCGTCGTCGGCGAACGGCACGAGTCTCTCGAGCCGGGTCGGATCGTCGAGCACGTCCTCGCCCGCCGCCTCGACGGCGAGCGCCGTCAGCTCCGGGTTGGCGTTGTGCAGCCAGCGGCGGAAGGTGATGCCGTTGGTCTTGTTGATGATCTTCTCCGGCTCGATCGCGTGGAGATCCTTGAACACGGTCGATTTCAGCAGCTCGCTATGGAGCGCCGAGACGCCGTTGACCCGGCGCGAGCCGTGGAAGGCCAGCGGCCCCATCCGCACCCGCCGCCCGTGCGACTCGTCGATCAGCGAGACGGTGGATACGTCGAACGGGCCGCCTCTCGCGTTCTTGCTCTGCTCCTCGAGGTGCAGCCAGTTGATCAGGTAGATGATCTGCATGTGGCGCGGCAGCAGCCGCTCCATCAGCTCGACCGGCCAGGTCTCCAGCGCCTCGGGCAGCAGGGTGTGGTTGGTGTAGTGCAGCGTGTGGGTGGTGATCTGCCACGCATCCTCCCAGGAGAGGCCGTGGTCCTCCATCAGGATGCGCATCAGCTCCGGCACGGCGATCGCCGGATGCGTGTCGTTGAGCTGGATCGCGGCGTGGTCGGGCAGGGAGCGCAGGGAGCCGCGCTCGGCCACGTGCCGGCGCACGAAGTCCTGCAGCGAGGCGGAGGTGAAGAAGAACTCCTGGCGCAGGCGCAGTTCCTGGCCCTCGGCCGACGAGTCGCTCGGGTAGAGCACCCGCGAGATCGCCTCGGCCCGGGCGCGGCCGGCCACCGCGCCGACATGGTCGCCGGCATTGAAGCGGGCGAGTTCGACCGGCGCGTCGGCCTCCGCCTTCCACAGGCGCAGGACGTTGACGTGCTTGCCCCGCCAGCCGACGATCGGCACGTCGTAGGCCACCGCGTTCACGGTCTCGGCCGGGTGCCAGTGGCGGCGGATGTGGTGATCGCCCTGGCTCGTCATGGTGACGTGGCCGCCGAAGCCGATCGTGTAGGTCGATTCCGGCCGGGCGAACTCCCAGGGGTTGCCCTCCGCGAGCCAGGTCTCGGGCGCCTCGCGCTGCCAGCCGTCTTCCAGCGACTGGCGGAAGATGCCGTGGTCGTAGCGGATGCCGTAGCCGATCGCGGGGATCGACAGGCTCGCCATGCTCTCCATGAAGCAGGCCGCGAGCCGTCCGAGGCCGCCATTGCCGAGCGCCGCGTCGGGCTCGGCCCCCTCGACGTCGGCGAGATCGACGCCGAGGTCGCGAAGCGCCGCCCGGGTGGTCTCGACGAGGCCGAGATTGTTCATCGCGTCCGACAGGAGCCGGCCGATCAGGAATTCGAGCGAGAGATAGTAGACGCGCTTGTCCGGCACGGTGCCGGACTGGGCCCGGTAGCAGGCATCGACGATCCGGTCGCGCAGGGCCAGAGCCGTCGCGGCGAACCAGTCGCGCTCGCGGGCGGTCTCCGGCGTCTTGCCGATCACGTAGACGAGCTTGGCGCGGATGTCCTCGCGCAGGGCTACGACGACGTTGCCGTCCACGCCTTGGCGCGGTTTAACATAGGTGGCGGCGGCCTTGACCGACTTCGCCGATGAAGCGGATGTGTCCGAATCGCCATTTCTGACGAGAGCGGACGGAGCTTCGTTCAGCACCTCAGATTCCCCCTTCGTTGCAGCCGAAGCAGCTGATGCATGTCGGTTCAACGCAGATCCTGCCCTCTTCTTGCGGCGGCACGATGATCTGCGACGTGGTCTGTCGCCCTGCCACACCATGGTGTTGCCGGTGACCGGCCTTGTCGAGACACATCGCGACACATGCGTGCAAACATGTCGTTCGCAAGTCATGTGCCCGCACGTCTGTGTCACTGTGGACACAACGCTCGTGCATCGGCCGCCGGCCCGCACGAGAAATGGCACCGACCGCTTGAAGGCTTCCTGAACGGCCCTACGCCACCTCGGGAACGGCGCGCCCGATGCCGGGCGTCATCGCGGGAGGTCCGATGGGAAGTCCGATATCCGGGACGAGCGGCTCCGAAACGATCTGGTGGCAGAGCGGGACAGTCTATCAGGTCTATCCGCGCTCGTTCCAGGACACCGATGGCGACGGCGTCGGTGATCTTCGAGGGATCGCGGCGCGGCTGGATTACCTCGCCTGGCTCGGCGTCGACGCGGTCTGGATCTCGCCGTTCTACCGATCGCCGATGGCCGATTTCGGCTACGACGTCGCCGATTACTGCGCCGTCGACCCGCTGTTCGGCACGCTGGAGGATTTCGACGACCTGATCGGCGAGGCGCACCGGCGCCGGCTCAAGGTGATCCTCGACTTCGTGCCCAACCACAGCTCGATCGAGCATCCGTGGTTCGCCGAGAGCCGGGCGAGCCGCGAGAACTCGAAGCGCGACTGGTACATCTGGCGCGATCCGGCCCCCGACGGCGGCCCGCCGAACAACTGGCTCTCGAATTTCGGCGGCCCGGCCTGGACCCGCGATCCGGCCACCAGCCAGTACTACTACCACGCCTTCCTGCCCGAGCAGCCGGACCTGAACTGGCGCAACCCGCAGGTGCGGGCGGCGATGCACGACGCCCTGCGCTTCTGGCTCGCCCGCGGCGTCGACGGCTTCCGCGTCGACGTGATCTGGCACCTGATCAAGGACGAGGGATTCCGCGACAACCCGCACAATCCCGACTTCCAGTCGCATCAGGCCGGGATCAACCGCTTCCAGCAGGTCTATTCCTGCGATCGGCCCGAGGTGCTCGAGGTCATCGCCGGGATGCGCGCGGTGCTGCGGGAATACGGCGAGCGGGTGCTGATCGGCGAGATCTACCTGCCGATCGAGCGGCTGGTGGCCTATTACGGGCCGGGGCTGACCGGAGCCGACCTGCCCTTCAACTTCCAGCTCATCCAGACGCCGTGGCGCGCCGACGCGGTGGCGGCTCTGGTGGCGGAGTACGAGGCGGCCTTGCCCGAGGGCGGCTGGCCGAACTGGGTGCTCGGCAACCACGACCAGCCCCGCATCGCCGCCCGCGTCGGCGAGCGCCAAGCGCGCATCGCCGCGATGCTGCTTCTCACCCTGCGGGGCACGCCGACCCTCTATTACGGCGACGAGATCGGCCTCGGGCACGTCCCGGTGCCGCCGGAACGGGCACAGGACCCGTGGGGCCGCAACGAGCCCGGCCACGGGCGCGACCCGGAGCGCACGCCGATGCAGTGGGAGGACGCGCCGAATGCCGGTTTTTCCACCGGCACGCCCTGGCTGCCGCTCAGCGACGATGCGGATCGGCGCAACGTCGACGAGATGCGCGACGATTCCCGCTCGATCCTGACCCTCTACCGCCGCCTCCTGTCCCTGCGCCGCGACCACCCGGCCCTGTCGATCGGCGGGTGGCGCGGCCTCGACCTGCCGCCGGATCTCGCCGCCGACATCTTCGCCTTCGAGCGCTTCGCGGAAGCCGAAACCCTGCGCATCCTGCTCAATTTCAGCGGCCGCGACGGGACCGTGCCGCTGGAGGACGGGGGCGCCTGGACGATCCTGCTCTCGACCCGTTCCGGCCGGGCCGGCGACCGGGTCGAAGGCAGCCTCAGGCTCGAACCGGACGAGGGCGTGATCCTCGGACCGGCGGGCCGCTGAGGCCGCTCCGCGGCCGGTCCGCTGCGGCGCACACTGCGCGTTCGGCTCGCCCGCGACCGGGCCAAAGGCGCAGAACGGTCGACCCATTCGTCCGGCGCGGGTGGGCCATGAGAAAAACGCGGGGCCACGCCGAAAATTATTAGCCTGAACCTGGCCTGAATTGTGCGATGCAACGGAACGGATTGCCTTCCGGAGCATTTCAATGCCGAGCGCAGCAGCGGCGGTTCCCGCTTTTCACCGGCGGCGCGGGTGGAGTGGGGGCGAGTCGATGGCTTACGTGGATCTCGGTGCGCGCCCGGTCGCCGAGCCGCCGTCACCGATATCCGTCTCCGACCCCGATCCCAGGCTCGGCAACGCGCTTCTCCCCCGCATCCTCTACGCCACCCCGGAGATGGCGGATTTCGTGAAGACCGGCGGCCTCGGCGAGGTCGCGGGCGCCCTGCCGCGGGCGCTGCGCCGCCACTACGACGTCCGCGTCCTCATTCCCGGCTACGCGCGGGTGCTCGCCGGCCTCGAAAACCTGACCATGATCGCCCGGTTCGGCAGCTTCGCCAGCGTGCCGGGCTGCGAGCTCGGATTCGGCACCACGCCGGACGGCCTCGGCGTCTACGTGCTGGTCGCGCCCGACCTGTACGAGCGCGACGGCACGCCCTACGGCGACGCCGGCGGCGATTTCGGCGACAACGACCTGCGGTTCGCCCGCCTCAGCCGGGCGGCGGCGGAACTCGCCGCCGGGATCGACCCGTTCTGGTCGGCCGATCTGCTCCACCTCAACGACTGGCAGACGGCCCTGGCGCCGGCCTACATGTCCTGGCTCGGCATCCGCCGCCCCAGCGTGCTGACGATCCACAACCTCGCCTATCAGGGCCTGTTCCACCGCGACAACCTCGGGCGGATCGGCGTGCCGGACTACGCCTTCCAGATGGACGGCGTGGAGTTCTACGGGCAGCTCTCCTTCCTGAAGGCCGGCATCTACCACGCCTCGCACGTCACCACGGTGAGCGAGACCTATGCCCGCGAGATCACCACGCCCGAGGGCGGCTGCGGCCTCGACGGCCTGCTGCGCACCCGCGCCGCGCAGGGGCGGCTCACCGGCATCCTCAACGGCATCGACGAGAGCTGGGACCCGCGCACCGACCCGCATCTCGCCACCCGCTTCGAGCCCGACGACTGGAAGGGCAAGCGGGCCAATGCCGACGAGGTGCGCAAGGCGTTCGGCATGGCGGTCTCCCGCGGACCGCTCTTCGCCATCGTCTCGCGCCTCGTGCATCAGAAGGGCATCGACCTCAGCATCAGCGCCGCCGAATCGATCGTCGCCGAGGGCGGCCAGCTCGTGGTGATCGGTCAGGGCGAGGGCCGGTTCGAGGAGGCCCTGCGCGATCTCGCCGGGCGCCATCCCGAGAATGTCGGCGTCCATGTCGGCTTCCGCGAAACGGAGGCGCGCCGCATCTTCGCCGGCAGCGACTTCCTGCTGATGCCCTCGCGGTTCGAACCCTGCGGGCTGGCGCAGATGTACGCGCAGCGCTTCGGCTCCCTGCCGATCGTGCGCCGCACCGGCGGGCTCAACGACACGGTCGAGGACGGGGTCACCGGCTTCACCTTCGGCGAGGCCTCGCCGAGGGGACTGGCCTCGGCGATCCGCCGCGCCTTCGAGACCTTCGGCCAGAAGAAGCGCCTCAACACCATGCGGCGCAGCGCGATGTCCCGCTCCTTCGGCTGGGACGGGGCGGCCCTGAATTACTGCAACCTCTACGCCCGCGCCTTCGGCAACCACACCGCCCGCCGCTGGAAGGCGGCCTGAGTCGCGACCGGACGGGAACACCGCCCGGCGAAAGCGGTTCTCCCGAACGATGCCGTCGCTTTTCCATGGCACGGAACGAAGCGTTCCGCGTTGAGCGTGCATGGACGCGACCGTGGCGCTCCCGCGCAGCAACCCATTGATCCTCCGGCTTCGCTACGGCGCGGATCTCGACGCCGGGGACCGGGCCATGCTCGCCGACCTGTCCCGGGGCCGCCGCACCCTGGAGCCGCAGCAGGACATCGTGCGGGCCGGGGACCGGGCGGCCGGCGTCCACCTCGTCCTCGAAGGCTACGCCTTCCGCTACAAGCTCATCAACGACGGGCAGCGCCAGATCCTCGGGCTGCTCCTGCCGGGCGATTTCTGCGACCTGCAATCGATCGTGCTCGGCCCGTCCGACCACTACATCGCCGCCCTGACCGCCTGCACCGTCGCCGACATCCCGCAGGAGCGGGTCGATGCGCTGGTCTTCCGCGATTCCCGTCTCGCCCGGGCGCTGTGGTGGGCCACCCTCGTCGATGAGAGCATCCTGCGGGAATGGCTCGCCAGCATGGGTCAGCGCTCCGCCGACAAGCGCATCGCCCACCTGTTCTGCGAACTGCTGCTGCGCCAGCAGCTGGTCGGCGCCGCCGGCGAGCGCGAATGCCCGCTGCCCCTGACCCAGCCGATGCTCGCCGACATCCTCGGCATCACCACGATCCACGTGAGCCGCATCCTGCGCGACCTGCGCCTGGCCGGCCTGATCCAGCTGAAGGACCGCCGGCTGCTCGTCCCGGACGTCGCGCGCCTGCGGACGTTCTGCGATTTCGATCCGACCTATCTGCACCTCGTCCGAATGCCCGACCTCGGAGCCGCCGAGGACGTCGTGCGCATCGGGCCCTGACGCGCGCGCAGCCCTGCCCCCCCGCAAGAATGCCTGTACGGCAGGCAGGATCATGCCGATTCTCTGTGCCCCGCCCCCGGCTCGTCGCTCGGGCAAGCGCATGAGAACAACGACGCCATGACAGCCCCCGACCCCGTCCCGCAGATCGCCCTCAACGACGGACGGTCCATCCCTCAGCTCGGATTCGGCGTCTGGCGATTGCAGGCGGCGGAGACGCCCGCCCTCGTCGGCACGGCACTCGGCAGCGGCTACCGCTCGATCGACACCGCCGCGGCCTACGGCAACGAGAACGGGGTCGGGCGCGGATTGCGGGAGACGATCGTGTCCCGGGCCGAGGTGTTCGTGACGACGAAGCTCTGGAACGACAGCCAGGGCTACGACGCGACGCTGCGCGCCTTCGACCAGAGCCTCGCCCGGCTCGGCCTGGAGCAGGTCGATCTCTACCTGATCCACTGGCCCTGCCCCGAGCGCGGACTCTACCTCGACAGCTGGCGTGCCCTGATCCGCCTGCGCGAGGAGGGTCGTGCGGCCTCGATCGGCGTCTCGAACTTCACCGAGGCCCATCTCGACCGGCTCGTGAGCGAGACCGGCGTCACCCCGGCCCTCAACCAGATCGAGCTGCATCCGCATTTTCAGCAGCACGCCCTGCGGGCGGCCCATGCCCGGCTCGGCATCATCACCGAGGCCTGGAGCCCGCTGGGACAGGCCCAGGTGCTGGACGACCCGATCATCACCCGGATCGCCGACCGACTCGGGCGCAGCCCGGCTCAGGTGGTGCTGCGCTGGCATGTCGAGAACGGCTTCGTGGCGATCCCGAAATCGGCGACGCCGACCCGGATGCACGAGAACATCGACGTGTTCGGCTTCGCCCTCACGGAAGAGGACCACGCGGCGATCGGCGGCCTCGACCGGGCGGACGGGCGGATCGGTCCCGACCCGATGACGTTCCAGTAGCGACCGGCGGGAGCCCGCCCTCGGCTCGCCCTCAGCCCGCGAGCGGCAGCGGCTTCGTCGCCGCGAGCTGCGTCCCGCCTTTCCGCTCCAGCAGGCCGGGCGGCGGCACCGGGGCCTCGATGGTGCAGACCACGCCGCCGGGCTCGTAGAGCAGCTCGACCTGCCCCGCGAGTTCGCGGGCGAGGCTGCGCTCGATCAGGCGCGAGCCGAAGCCGCGGCGGGTCGGCGGCGTGACCGGCGGGCCGCCGCTCTCGCTCCAGCGCAGGGAGAGGGAGAGTTCCGGCCGGCGCTGCACGGTCCAGGTGATCGTGACCCGGCCGCCCTCCTTGGACAGGGCCCCGTACTTCACGGCATTGGTGCCGAGCTCGTGCAGGGCCATGGCGATGGACAGCGCCAGCCGTGGTGCGAGCCGCAGGCGCGGCCCCGACACCGCGAAGCGCGAATCCTGGCCCTCGGCGGCCTCCAGCGGGCGGATCGCGTCGGCCACCACCGTCTTCAGCTCGGCGCCCTCCCAGCTTTCGCGGGTCAGCACGTCGTGGGCGCGGGCGAGCGCCAGCAGCCGCGCCTCGAAGGCGGCCTTGGCCGCCTGCGCCTCCTCGCCGTCGAGCCCGCGCAAGGACTGCATGGCGATCGACTGGACGGTGGCGAGCGTGTTCTTCACCCGGTGGTTCAGCTCGTTGATGAGCAGGCGCAGATGCTCCTCGGCCCGCTTGGCATCGGTGACGTCGACGCTGCAGCCGGTGAAACCGAGGAAGGTGCCGTGATCGTCGAGCCGCGGCACGCCCTCGCAGCGCAGCCAGCGGATCTCGCCGTTGCGATCGACCACCCGCATCTCCGCCCGGAACGGATGCCGGTTCTCGAACGCTTCCTGGAACGTCGCCTGGAAGGCGGGCAGGTCCGGCGGATGCACGATCGACTCCCAGCCGCCGGCGGCCAGCTCCGCGGCGGGGCGGCCGAACAGGTGGTCGAAATGCATGTTGGCGAAGACCACTTCCGCCGTGTCGTCGGTCATCCAGATCAGCGCCGGCGCCGAATCGGCCATGTGGCGGAAGCGCGCCTCGCTCTCGCGGAGCGCGGCGAGGCCGCGCTGGGTCTCGGCGAGGGCCCGGTCGCGCTCCTCGCTGCGGGTGCGCAGACGGAGCGAGGCTTCCGAAAGCACGTCGGCGAGGCGGCGGATCTCGTGGATCGGCGAGGCGACCCGCGGGATCGCCTGCCCCCGGGCGAGCGCCGGGCCCGTGGCCGCGAGCTGCCGCAGGGGCTTCGAGACCCGCGACCACAGGTGGACGGCGAGCACCGAGGAGGTGGCGAGCACGAGAAGCCCGAAGCCGCCGAAGGCCCAGATCCAGCGCCGCAGGCGGGCATCGACCAGCTCGCGCGGGATGCTCGCCCCGACGGTCCAGCCGTTGAGCCGCGAGCGTGCCTCGACCATGGTGATGGGCTTGAAGTTCCGGTCGCGCCCCTCCCAGACGCCGGGCGTGCCCGTCGCCGTCTGGCGCAACGTCGCGAGCCGGGGATTTCCGACCACGCCCGGCATCTCGGGCAGGCGCGCCAGCACGACGGCGTCGCGGTCCGAGACCCCCGTGACCCAGCCCTGGACCTGCTCGCGGGCCAGGATCCCCGCGATTCGGGTCAAGGGCACCGAGAAGCTGAGGATGAACGCGACGCCGTCGTCGATCCGCACCGGGACCGCGACGGCGTAGTGCGCCTGATCGGGCATCGCCCCCGCGAGATAGCCGGTGACCATGGAGCGCTGGCCGCTGTCGATGAGTTCGCGGTCGACCGGCAGCGAGCTCACGGGGAGGGGCGCCCCCGGCTTCAGGGCCGTGTTGACGATCTGCTGCCCGTCCGGCCGGCGCAGCACGAGATCGAGGCCGATCGCCTCGCGCACCAGGCGGGCCTGGTTCTCGAAATTGGCGAACTCGCCGTCCTTGAGCCGCGGCGAGGTGGCGAGCGTCTGCAGCACCGAGACGAGCCCGGCGGTGTCTCGATCGATCGACAGGGCGATCCCGCGCACGTTCTCCCGTGCGTCCTGCTCGAAGCGGGCGCGCTCGGTGGCGGCGTAGCGGGTCAGCAGGATCGCGGTGAAGATCAGGCCCGGACCGATCAGCGCGATCACGAACATGATCAGGTAGAATTGCGTGGAGAAGCCACGCTGGCCGAGCCGGGAGAGCATGCGTCGGATCAAGGCGTCCCGCGGCTTTGCGCTGAAGGGTTTTCGAGGGTGGCGCCCGCCCATCATGCCCCAGCGCGGGCACGCCTGCCAACTGCCCCGCCTCAGCCCTCCCGCCCGGCGCGATCGACGTGGCCCAGATCCCGTCCCGGATCGAGCCGGTCCCGCACCCGCTGCTTGAGCGCCTTCACATCGGGAAAGCCGCCGTCGCGCACGCGCTCCCAGATGACCTCGGACTCGACCTCGATCACGAACACCCCGCCGGTGCCGGGCCGCAGGGCGACCTCGCCGAGATCGTCGCGAAAGGTTGACAGAAGCTCCTGCGCCATCCACGCCGCACGCAGGAGCCATTGGCACTGGGTGCAGTAGGTGATGGTGATGCGGGGGCGAGGCGGCTGTGTGAGGATAGCAGTTTGCATGGTGTTATCCATCAAGATTCCTGTTCTATTTATATAGATTATAGATAGATCCCTTGTGATAAATTCTTTATATGAAGTAATATATACTATAATTCTAGCCAATACGTAGATTCAATAAATATTTAAATGAGGCATCACCAGCAACATGGATGAACCTAGGCGACGATCTACCCTCGATGCGTGGTTGCACAGCTTGCCATATTTCTAATTTTAGACCGGATCTTCAAATTTCACCTAATAAAATCAGCACGATCTCGAACCGCGACCCTTTGATTAAACGATATTTTATTTTAGGAATATGGTATGACGCTCCTGTTTCGAACGGCTCCGCTCGACATGGGTATGCAAGCGGCCGTGCCTTTTGGTAGAGACATGGGCAGCAGGGCGGGACGCAGTTTGTGATAGCAACAACTCTCCACCTCTTTGTGTCGTAATGCTTCGGAGGCTGATTTGACATACGCAGTACACGAGATAGCGACTGTGGCCTGTGACCACGAAGCACCGGCTGCAATGCGGCGAGAAATAGAAGCCGCAGGTGTTCGAGTTGCCTTGATTGGTCTCAATGAATACTCCAAACATCTATATAGTATATTTATATCAAACATCTGAATACACCCAAGACATAAAAGGCTTTCTCCGAGATCCGGCGTGTACTCAAGCCTGGGGGAAGATTAATAGGCCAAGTTAGCTACATGGAACAAATTCATGATTACAATACATTCAATTTTACTCCTTACGGCTTCAAAATCGCATGTGAGCAAGCGGGCCTGAGGCTTGATATAATATATCCGAAATTTGATGCAATAACCTGGCTGGTCAGGAGGCTTATTATCTGCACAAGCGGTTCCGATGACAACTCGTTATCTCCTCTAATGTCAGGAGTTAACCCAATCGGAGAGGCATTTATCAACTATGGCCGCAAGCAAGGACTGAGCCCGGCTCAAACGAATCTCTTCCGATTGATGTTCAGTTCTCACTTCGTATTTGACGTCAGCAGGCAATAAGCAATCATACAGGGAAGCATTAGCATGGACTACGGACAAAATCTCCTTTCAGACTTACGCAGACTTGTGGCGGAAGGAAATAGTGAGGGGATTGCCGCGCTTACAAGTTCAGCGGAGCGAACTATCCCTGATGATCAGCAATCGCTTGTTGATATAGCCATTATTGCGCGAGATCTTGGTAAATTTGAAGATTCATATCGTATTTGCCGATATGTTCTTAGCAAAAATGCTAATAACGGCTTTGCATCGTATGAATTGGCAATGCTGGATGCGATGCTCGGGCGGCACGTTGAAGCCTTGCTGAGTCTTGAAAAAAACATCGTACGCATGCCCGGCGATGTACGAAGCATCAAGTTTGCGGCTCGTATGTCGGCACGCATCGGAGATTTCGTTGCAGCAAGGAATTATGTGGCCCTCGCAGATGAAATGTCGCCAGATAGTTCTGATACGGCTTGGCTACGTGAACTATGTGCTTTTATGGAAATTTTTCCCGCCGGTTTGGCAGATAAAATCAGTGCCAAATTCGAGAGAGATAATCGATATATTTCTAAGGAGTGCTTGATTGATTGGACCCGCGCCGCTTTGCGAGATAAGCGTGGCTTCTCGATGATCCGGCTCGGCGATGGAGAGGGCGCTTTTTGCAGAATTTCGAGCGAAGACGAACAACGCTTCCAAAATCTGTATAGATATTGCCGCGAAGATCGCGCTCGAGTATGGTTCAATGGGGAAATCGATTTGATAAAATCTGGATTTACTGATACGGCCTTCGGGCTGCGACAAGCAATGTACGATGCAGATGTATTAGGTTTGCCCTATCGATCATGGGTCGAACACGAGTACAAGTTTTGCAGCCCTACTGGGATCACATGTCTAGTTAATGCACTGAGATTAGCACAGGTCCCCACCGTTGACAGAGGGCAATCTTGGACAACGCAGCAGATTCATGCTGAGTTGCTTCAGAGCAATCTACTGGAGAATCTAGTTCGCGACCACAAGGAAATTTCTTTAATATCATGCATGACCGACGCACCACAATCTCTCAAGCAGGCTTTCCAACTTGATCATGTCGAATTTTACAGGATTCCCGGAGAGAAAGCTCACGTCCATCTGCTTGGTAACGATGCCGGAGAAGGTCGGCACTTTCCAGATAGATTCAACAGTCTATGTAACGAGCTGAGCCAGCCCCTTCATGGCCGGCTATTTCTAGTTGCCGGCGGAATTTTGGGAAAATTGTATTGCACAAGAATCAAGCAAAGCGGAGGAGTTGCATTGGACGTTGGATCAATCATCGACGCTTGGATGGGAAGGCTAACGCGCCCTAACTACGGAACTTCCTATGCCCTGCCTCAGGCTTCAGCCAGAGCGTAGGGATGATTTTTCATCGCGACAGTCAATGTTTAATCTACTTTGCACAAAATTGGACAACATCACTCGAAATTGTCGAAATCCATAACACATTGCTTTCGTATAAATTTTCACCGTGCGTACCGTTTCATTTGCAAATCCGGGTTTCAGTTTCCTGTCAAATGTGGGGGCGACTCATATGATCTGTTTCTTCAATATTACAGCTCCATCCCGCACGTCTGTTTTCGCTAGGCTCGCCTCCGCCCTCGCGGCGCTCTGGCTGGCGACCTGCCTTTCCGGCTGCGGGGCGATCAACCGGGTGCCGAGCCTGGAGGAGCAGGCGAAATCGGCCTGGAGCGAGGTGCAGAACCAGTACCAGCGCCGGGCCGACCTGATCCCGAACCTCGTCGAGACCGTGAAGGGTTACGCCAAGCAGGAGCAGGAGACCCTGACCCGGGTGACGGAAGCCCGGGCCAAGGCGACCAGCGTCCAAGTCGATGCCTCGACGGTCAGCGACCCCGAAAAATTCAAGCAGTTCCAGGACGCGCAGAACCAGCTCTCGGGGGCGCTCGGGCGGCTGCTGGCCTCGGTCGAGGCCTATCCGGATCTCAAGTCCAACCAGAACTTCCTGGCCCTGCAGTCGCAGCTCGAAGGCACGGAGAACCGGATCGCCGTGGCCCGGCGCGACTACATCCAGGCGGTCCAGGCCTACAACACCGAGATCCGCACCATTCCCGGCCGCTGGATCGCCTCGTGGTTCTATCCGGAGGCGAAGCCGATGGAGACCTTCACCTCGACGCCGGGCGCCGAGCGCGCACCGAACGTGAAGTTCTAGCCCGCCCGCGCGAGCGGCTTCCCGGTGATGACGCGCCCCGGCCGGATCGTCCGGCTCCCCGCGGCCGGCCTGCTGGCGGTGCTGGCGCTCGCGCTCATGATCGGGGCCGGGCTCGCCGCCGCGGCCGAGCCCGATTTCCCCAAGCTCACGGGGCGGGTGGTGGACGCGGCCGGCATCCTCTCGCCGGAGGCGCGGGCGCGGATCGACGGAAAGATCAAGGCGCACGAGGACAGGACCGGCGATCAGCTCGTCGTCGCCACCGTGCCAAGCCTTCAGGATCTCACCGTCGAGGACTACGCCAACCGCCTCGCCCGAAGCTGGGGCATCGGCCAGAAGAAGACCAACAACGGCGTGCTGCTGCTGGTCGCGCCGAAGGAGCGCAAGGTCCGCATCGAGGTCGGCTACGGGCTCGAAGGGGCGCTGACCGACGCGCTGTCGAAGACCATCATCACCAGCGCGATCACGCCCCGCTTCCGCCAGGGCGATTTTTCCGGCGGCGTGGAGGCGGGGGTGGACGCCATCCTGCCGATCCTCGCGGGCGATGCCGACGAATGGCAGCGCCGGGCGCCAGTGCGGGAGGATTCGGTCGATCCCGTCACGGTGATCTTCTGGATCGTCGTCATCATCGCCCTCGTCGTTGTGCTGACGCGGATGAACGGCGGCGGACGACGGGGCCACGGCGGCGGCTTCGTGGTCATCCCGGGGCCGTCCGGCGGCTGGAGCGGCGGCTTCTCGGATGGCGGCGGCGGGGGCTTCTCCGGCGGCGGCGGTTCCTTCGGCGGCGGAGGAGCCTCCGGTGACTGGTAGCGCGACGATCCTCGACGGCGCCGAGCGGGCGCGGATCGCCGCGGCGATCGGCCGGGCGGAGGCCGGAAGCTCGGGCGAGATCGTCGTGCTCGTGGCGGCGCGCGCCGGGCTCTACCGCTCCCCCGGCCTCGCCCTCGCGCTGGCGGTCGCCCTCGCCCTCCCCTGGCCGCTGATCGTCTTCACCGATCTCGGCGCGGGGGAGATCGCGCTCGCGCAGGCGGCCGGCGTGCTCGCGAGCCTGCTCCTGACCCTCAACGAGGGCCTGCGCGTCGCGCTGACCCCGCGGCGCTGGCGCCGCGAGCGGGCGCATGCCGCCGCCCGCCGCGAGTTCCTCGCCCACGGCCTCACCGGAACGCGCGGGCGCACCGGCGTACTGGTCTACGTGGCGCTCGCCGAGCGCTATGCCGAGATCGTCGCCGACCGGGGCGTGCGGGCGCGCGTCGAGGAGGCGCAGTGGCACGCCATCGTCGCCGACCTGCTCGCCGCCGCCGGGCGCGGGGCGCTGGCCGAGGGCCTCGTCGCGGCGGTGGAGCGGGTCGGCGTTGTGCTCGCGGCGGAGTTGCCCGACCGTGGCGCCGACAACCAGCTTCCCAACCGGGTCATCGTCCTCGATTGACGCGCCGGGCCCGAGGCGAGCGGTACGGTCCGCCCTCCGCCAGCGAGGTAACGCGAGCCGGAAGATGTCACTCCCCGTGTCGGGGAACGCGGACCTGTGTATTCCCGGCAACTGGCCTCACCGGAAAAATTGCGTCAAACAGAGCCGTGTAAGGCCGCCTGCATCAAGAATGCGGCCAATGACGGAGTGAGGCGTCGCATGGGCGCAATACAGAAACACGGGCCCTGGGCCCTCGTCGGGGCATTGGGTACCGCATCGCTGGCGGTGGTCGCGACACAACGGGGGGAATCGATCAACGCCCTGTGGGTCGTCGTCGCCGCGGTCTGCGTCTACCTCATCGCCTACCGCTACTACTCTCTCTACATCGCCGACAACGTCATGCGCCTCGATCCGAAGCGCGAGACGCCGGCCCACCGCCACAACGACGGCCTCGACTACGTCCCCACCAACAAGTCGGTCCTGTTCGGCCACCACTTCGCGGCGATCGCCGGTGCCGGCCCGCTCGTGGGCCCGGTGCTCGCGGCGCAGATGGGCTACCTGCCCGGCATGCTCTGGATCCTCGCCGGCGTCGTGCTCGCGGGCGCGGTGCAGGATTTCATGATCCTGTTCATCTCCATGCGCCGCGACGGGCGCTCGCTCGGCGAGCTGATCCGGGCCGAACTCGGGGTGATCCCCGGCGTGATCGCGCTGTTCGGCACCTTCATGATCATGGTCATCCTGCTCGCCGTGCTGGCGATGGTGGTGGTCAAGGCGCTGGCCGAGAGCCCCTGGGGCACCTTCACCGTCGGCGCGACGATCCCGATCGCCCTGCTGATGGGCCTCTACGCCCGCTACATCCGGCCGGGTAAGGTCGGCGAGGTCTCGATCATCGGCTTCGTCCTGCTCATGGCCGCGATCGTCTACGGCGGGCAGATCGCCGCCGACCCGTACTGGGGTCCGGCCTTCACCTTCACCGGCGTGCAGCTCACCTGGATGCTGATCGGCTACGGCTTCGTCGCCGCCATCCTGCCGGTCTGGCTGCTGCTCGCCCCGCGCGACTACCTCTCGACCTTCCTCAAGATCGGCACCATCGTCGGCCTCGCCATCGGCATCGTCTTCGTGGCGCCGCACATGCAGATGCCGGCGATGACGAAGTTCGTGGACGGCACCGGTCCGGTTTGGGCCGGCTCCCTGTTCCCGTTCCTGTTCATCACCATCGCCTGCGGCGCGGTCTCGGGCTTCCACGCCCTGATCTCGTCGGGCACGACGCCGAAGCTCGTCGACAACGAGCTCGACACGCGCTTCATCGGCTACGGCGGCATGCTCATGGAGAGCTTCGTCGCGATCATGGCGCTGGTCGCCGCCTGCGTGATCGAGCCGGGCATCTACTTCACCATGAACTCACCGGGCGGCCTCGTCGGTACCACGCCCGAGAGCGCGGCGGCGGCGGTGACGGCGCTCGGCTTCCCCATCGGCGCCGACGTGATCGCCCAGACCGCCAAGGATGTCGGCGAGCACTCGATCATCTCCCGCACCGGCGGCGCCCCGACCCTCGCGGTCGGCATGGCCCACATCATCTCGTCCGCCATCGGCGGCAAGACGATGATGGCCTTCTGGTACCACTTCGCGATCCTGTTCGAGGCGCTGTTCATCCTGACGGCGGTGGATGCGGGCACGCGCGCCGGGCGCTTCATGCTGCAGGATCTGCTCGGCCTGATCTCGCCGACCTTCAAGGACACCGCGTCCTGGGGACCGAGCGTGGTCGCCACCGCGCTCTGCGTGGGCGCCTGGGGCTTCTTCCTCCACCAGGGCGTCACCGATCCGCTCGGCGGCATCTACACCCTGTGGCCCCTGTTCGGCATCTCGAACCAGATGCTTGCGGCGGTAGCGCTGACCTTGGCGACGGTGGTGATCTTCAAGATGAAGCGCGAGCGCTACGCCTTCGTCACGATCATCCCGACCGTGTGGCTGTGCATCTGCACCCTCACCGCCGGCTGGCAGAAGATCTTCTCGCCCGACCCGAAGATCGGCTTCCTCAGCCACGCCAACCGGTTCGCGACGGCGATCGCCGAGGGCAAGGTGCTGGCCCCGGCCAAGAGCATGGACGACATGCACAAGATCGTCTTCAACGACCGGATCGACGCGGCGCTCGCCGTGATGTTCGTCGGCCTCGTGGTGGCGATCGTCGTCTTCGGGGTGATGGCCTGCGTCAAGGCCTACCGCGCCGACCGCTGGACCGCCCTCGAAGCCGATCCCAAGCTCGCGCCCGCGGAGTGAGGCCGACATGACCAGCACCGCCGCCTCGCAGAACTTTCGCGATCGCCTCAGGGCCTTCAACAAGTGCGTCTGCGACGGCGCGCGGCTGATGGTGGGTCAGGGCGATTACGGGACATACGTCGCCCACATCGCCAAGACCCATCCGGACCAGACGCCGATGACGGAGCGCGAATTCTTCCGCAACCGCGAGAACGCCCGCTTCGGCGTCGGCAACACGTCGGGCTTCCGCTGCTGCTGAGCTGCGGCGGCTCCGTGTCGGGAGCCGTTGTTTGGCAATGACACCAAACCAGAACGCCGGGCCCTCACGGGGCCCGGCGTTCTTCGTTTCGAGTTCTTATCTGGTTGCCGATCGACGGCCTCTGGTTTGACCTTACTCCGTCATCGCGAGCGGCAGCGAAGCGATGACGAAAGCGGGATCGAAGCGTCTGAGCGAATTGCGAATCAGAAGCCGGAAAACAAACCGATTTTCACGTGAAATTAACCAAGAAGCCGCGCCGCTGGCCCCTGCCCGGACCACTCGCCGCTCCTAAAGCGAAGATTGTGCGGCCCGCGCTGTTGCAACGCACCCAATGCGGAATCTAGTCTCCCCCCAATCAAGGGGGATTGCGACGATGAACCAGCTTGAGGGTGTGCCGAGCCCGGCTCCGGCGCGAACAGGGGAGATCGCCTTCGACCGGAGGGCGGCGGGGCTCACCGGCATCGTCGTCAAAGGCTTCCTCCTCTCGCTGGTCACCTTCTCGATCTACCGGTTCTGGTACATCACCAACCTGCGGCGCTTCTTCTGGAGCCGCACGGTCGTGGCCGGCAGCCCGGCCGAGTATCTCGGCACCGGCAAGGAGCTGTTCCTCGGCTTCCTCGTAGCGCTCGCGATCCTCGTGCCGATCTACATCGTCCTGTTCGTCATCGGCCTCCTGAGCCCGGTGCTGGCCGCGCTCGCCGCGCCGATCTCCTTCATCGGCCTGTTCGTCCTCGGGCAGTACGCGTTGTACCGCGGCCGGCGCTATCGCGCGTCGCGCACCCGCTGGCGCGGCATCCGCCTCGGCCAGGACGGATCGGGCTTCGCCTATGCCGGTTTCGCCAGCCTGTGGTGGCTCGGGACGATCCTCAGCCTCGGCCTCGCCTTCCCCTTCATGCGTGCGGCCCTGGAGCGCTACCGCATCGACCACACCCTGGTCGGCCAGAGCCGGATGCGCTCGACCGCGACCGGCCGCTCGATCCTGCTGCCATGGCTGATGTTCTACATCGTCGCGCTGCTGCCGATCCTGGTGAGCGTCCTGGCGCTGCTAGCGGCGAGCGGGTTCGACATCCCGACCGATCTGCTGATCCAGGATCCGGCGAGCGCGAAGAGCAAGCTCATCTTCAACCCGGCCTACGCCGACTCGCCGCTCGTCTCCTACGCCAGCGCCGTCGGCATCGCCGCCAGCGTGTCGATCCCGCTGGCGCTGCTGCTCATCCCCTATTACCGCGCCCGCGAGACCCGCGCGTTCCTCAACGCCGCGCATCTCGGCGGGGCGCGGCTGACCTCCTCGCTCAAGGCGCGCCAGTTCTACTTCCCCTACCTCGTCTACCTGCTGGCGGTGATCGGCTTCGTCGTCGTGCTGGGCATCATCTTCGCCCTGCTCGTGCCGCTGATCGCCACGGGAGGTGACAATCCGGGCATCCACGCCTTCGTCATCGTCTCGACCGTACTGCTCTATCTCGGCGCCATCCTCGGCACCAACGTGCTCTACGTCCGCATCATCACCGTGCGCCTGTGGCACGCGGTGGCGACCACGATGCAGATCGAGAACCTGCCGGCGCTGGAAGCGGTGCTCGCCTCGACGCGCCCGCCGGCCAGCGGCCTGAACGAGGGGTTAGCCGACGCGCTCGATGTCGGCGGCGCCCTCGAGATCGGGTTCTAGGGTCACGATGGAGGCGATCACCACCGCCGGCACCTTCTTCGACGGGATCAGCGCCCGGCCCCAACCGGTGACGCTGCGGCTGACGTTCCGGCTCGAAATCCTCGGCGAGGACGTGTCCCGCGACTGGAGCCTGCTCGACCTGCGCGCATCCGAGGCCGCGCCGCCCCTGATGCGGATCAACCACGCGCAGGGACCGGAGAGCGTCGAGTTCGCCGACGCGCCGTTCGCGCAAGCGCTGACGGCGCGCTGCCCCGACCTGAACCGGACCGAGGGCGGGGGCGGCCTGACCCGCCTCGTGCTCTGGTCGATCGCGGCGGGCGTGTCCGTGCTGCTGACGGCGATCTACGGCGTGCCGGCGGCGTCGGGCCTGCTCGCACCGCTGGTGCCGCAGGCCGTCGAGTCGCAACTGGGGCGCAGCGTCGATGGGCAGATCGTCACCTTGCTCGGCGACCCGCCGCTCTGCAACGAGGCGGCGGCGCGGGCGGTGCTGGACCGGCTGACGGCACGGCTTGCCGAGGGCATGACGCTGCCGACGACGCCGCAGGTGAGCGTGCGCCGCCACTCGGTCGCCAACGCGCTCGCCCTGCCGGGCGGCCGGGTGATCCTGCTCTCCGACATCATCGCCAAGGCCAGGAACGGCGATGAACTCGCCGGCATCCTCGCCCACGAATTCGGCCACGTCGCCGCCCGCGACCCGATGCGCTCGGTGATCACGGCGGGCGGCACCTCGTTCCTGCTGAGCCTCGTGCTCGGCGACCTCACGGGCTCGACGGTGCTGGTGACGGTCGGCCAGGCGGCGATCTCGGCGGGCTATTCCCGCGACGCGGAACGGGCGGCGGACGCCTACGCGGTGGCGGCGGTGAAGCGGGCCGGCGGGGACGGGGCGGCGCTCGCCGCGATCCTCGAGCGCATCACCGACGCGGACGACGAGAAGCCTGACGCGGTCTCGTTCCTGCGCTCCCACCCGTTCACGGCGGAGCGGGCGGCGCGGATCCGGTCGCTGGCGGGGGAGAAGCCGGCCGGCCCGGGCATCCTGTCCGAGGCCGAGTGGGCGAGCCTTCAGGGCATCTGCCCGAAGCCGGCCAAGCCGGAGAAGCGCAAGCCGGCCGACGGCGAGACGACGACGCCGACCGAGAAGCTGTGAGGTCCGGTTTCGAAAGGTCGAGACCTCGTCGAAGGTGCAGGGCAGCGCCCTGCCTTCGACGAAGACGGCGCGCCGCCCCCGTGCACAGGATCGAACGGATTCTGGTCGATCGCTTCGGTCGGGGCGTGACGTGTCCCCTCCCCTTGTGGGGAGGGGT
>NZ_BPRD01000015.1 GCF_022179745.1 Methylorubrum podarium | reverse complement strand
GAAGCGGCCGTCGAGGGCGCCCGAATAGTAATCCGCCTCCTTGACCGCGCGCTGCACGGTGCGGATCGTCTCGGGCTTCAGCTTCTGTGCCGCCGTGTCGGTGGCCGAGACCGAGGCCGCGCCGAGCTCGCCCCGCTTCAGCGCCCGCAGCACCATGTCGGAGGCGCGCACGCCGGGGAAGTAGCGGCCGAAGCCGTTGTCGATCAGCGTCGCCATCGTCGCCATGGCGACCGGATCGCCCTTGTCGGCCGCCTGCCGGAACAGGTCGAAGCCCTGGCGCAGGTCCCTTGGGAAGCCGTAGGCGCCGGTGGCGTAGTGCGGCACCAGCTTCGAGATCGAGGCGACGTCGCCGCCCGCGACCGCGCGCTTGTAGAGCGCCACCGCGCCGGCCTCGTCCTTCGGGATGCCGTTGCCGTATTCGAGCATCCGCGCGGCGTTGGCGAGCGCCACCACGTTGCCGGCCTCGCCCGCCTGCCGGTAGAGGCGGAACGCCTCGGCCTGCGCGCGCTTCACGCCCTGGCCGTTCTCGTAGAGCGTGGCGAGGTTGTTCATCGCCGAGACGCTGCCGGCCTTGGCCGCCCGGTCGTAGGCCGCGAACGCCTCCTTGTAGCGGTCGGCCCGGTCGTAGGCGCGGCCGAGCTGGTAGGAGAGGCGGCGCAGCTGCGGATAGGCGGTCGACGCCCCGCGGCAGGCCTCGATGGCGGCGGACGCCTCGATCCGCCCGAGCTTCACCCCCGGCACGCCGTTCGGCCGGTCGGGGTCGTCGGTGCCGGCGGCGAGCTCGTCGCAGCGCTTCACCCGCGGATCGCCGCTCGGATTCGAGCCGCCGAGATAGCCCTCCGCGAGGCCGCGATAGGCGCAGACCTCGCCGCAGGAATCGAGATAGGCCTGGTACTGCCGCTGCGCCCCGAACTTCGCCCAGTTCTCCTGGTCGATCGCCGCCGCGTCGCGCTTGCGGCCGGCGAGCAGCCGGTCCATCGCCTGCGAGCGGTAGGCGCAAGCCTCGCCGCAGGTGCCGACATAGGCCTCGAACGCCTCGCGGGTGCCGAGGGTCTCCGCCCGGCGCCACGCCGCCTCGTCGCGGATCGCCGCGACGCCGCCGGCCACCGCCGCAACGGGGAGCGAGGCCTTCACCACGATCGGCGCGTCGTCGATCTCCGGCACCTGCTCGCGGCCCGAGGCGCGCCGCGCCGCCTCCTCGACCTCGCGGCGCAGATAGCCCTTCAACTCCGGCCACTGGATCAGCCCGTCGCCGTTGCCGGGTCCGTCCTTCGCATCGGCGAGGCCCGAGACGCCCATCAGGAAGCGGCTGGTGAGGAGGCCGAGCTTGTTAGCCTCGTCCCAGTTCGCGGGCGTCGCGCCCGAGGTGGCGACGAGGCGCGTGATCCCGGTCTCCGCCTTCGGCCGCGCCGGGGCGAAGCCGGGCGCCGAGACGGCGAGCAGGCTCTCGCCCTTGCGCCCCGTCTCGCCGGTGAAGCAGGCATCGACCATCACCACGAGCTGGCGCTCCGGCCCGATCTTGCGCTTCACGAGGTCGAGGTTGCGGTAGAGGGTCTCCAGGGAATAGCCGCTCTCGCCCTGGTTCGGGTTGCCGTCCTCCGGCAGCAGGAAGGGCTGCTTCGTCGTCAGATCCGGCACGCCGTGGCCGGAATAGTAGACGAAGACGTTCGAGCGGCCCTCGCGGGCGTTGCGCCAGAGCCGGCCCGATTGCGGGTTGCGCTCGGTGCCGAAGACTTGGTTGAACTCGTTGAGGGTCGCGTCCTTCAGGATGAAGACGTTGCTGTCGCGGTAGCCGAGGCGCTCGATCAGGTAGGCGCGGATCGCCTCCGCGTCGTTGTGGGCGTAATCGACCGGGACCGTCTGCTTGTAGCTGCGGTTGCCGATCACCACCGCGACCGAGTCGGCGTTGTCGGAGAACGGCGTCGCCTCGGGCGCGGCTCCGGCCGGCGCGGCGAGGGCGAGGCAGGCTGCCAGGAGGAGAGCGGCTGTTCGAAAGGCTCTGCGCGCGGCGATGACCGGGGCCCGTCTCGGCATGCGGTTCGTCCTCCTCTCGGTTCGCGGACCGAGGCTGTCATCCTTGGAGCGGGGCGCGTCCGCGCTCGGACGCCGCCCAGGGGTAGCCGCTCGAAGGCTGGGAAACAATGTCGCTCGACGAGGGCGCATCGGTGCCGTGCCGCCTGTCCGGCGGGGGGGCGGGCGAGGCTCAGCCCCCGGCGAAGAGCGTGAGGATGAGGCCGAGGGCGGCGAGGTGGAGCGGCGAGAGGGCGGTCAGCATCGCGTCGCCTCCCTACGGCAGGTAGAGGCCGCGGCCGCAGCGGCGCACCCGGCGGGCCTCGACGTAGCCGGTGTAGCGGTTGAACACCTCGACGGTGCGGTAGAGGCAGTACCGGCCGGAATTGCGCCCGTTGTAGTAGACGCCGCCATTGTCGAGATCGACGCCGATGAACTCCTGGTTGCCGGTCGGCGCAGTCCCTTCCTGGGCGAAGGCGGAGGGCGCGGCGCCGAGGAGGCCGGCACCGACGAGCGCGAGGATCATCACCTTGTTCATGTCGCTTCTCCCTGATCGGGCGGTGTCCATCCGCCCTCGATGGGGGCATGGGAGCGACAGACCGGTTTTCGCGAAGCCGGCCTCAAGAAATCGCCGAAAAAAAATCGCCGGTCCGGAAATCGGCGCCGCGCCGGATCACGCGGCCGAGGGTTCGGAGCCCTCGATCAGGCGCAGGCTGCGGCGCAGGCTCTGCGGCGGATGGCCGAAGGCGCGCAGGAAGGCGCGGCGCATCCGGTCGCGGTCGGCGAAGCCCGTGTCGCGGGCGACCACGTCCATGGAATGGCGCCCCTCTTCGAGCATGGCCTTCGCCGCCTCGAGCCGCAGCCGCTCGACCGCCTTTGCCGGGGATTGCCCGGTCTCCTCGCGGAAGAGCCGGCTGAACTGGCGCGGGCTGACGCGGGCGGCCTCCGCCAGTTCCTCCACGGTCAGCGGATTGCGCAGGTGCTCCTTGGCGTAGAGCAGCGCGCGGCGGACCCGGTCCGAGCGCGGCTCCAGTTCGAGCAAGGCCGAGAACTGCGACTGGCCGCCGGGGCGGCGGTGATAGACCACGAGCTTGCGGGCGATGGCGCGCGACAGCTCCGTGCCGTGATCGTCCTCGATCAGCGCCAGCGTCAGGTCGATCGCCGCGCTCATCCCGGCCGAGGTCCAGATCGGGCCGTCTGAGACGAAGATGCGGTCGTCATCGACGCGGATGTGGGGATAGCGCTGCTGCAGGTCGCGGGCATGGGCCCAGTGCGTCGTCGCCACCCGGCCGTCGAGGAGCCCGGCCTCGGCCAGGGCGAAGGCGCCGGTGCAGAGGCCCGCGACCCGGCGCGCGGTCCGCCCGGCCCCGGCGATGTAGTCGCGCAGGCGCGGCGTGAGCGGGCGGGGCAGCAACTCGCCGACGACCATCAGCGTGTCGGGCGTCTCGGTCAGCGCCACGGTCTCGATGCCGATTCCGAGGGAGGAGCGGACGGTGCCGCCCCGCTCCGACATCACGACCAGCCGGTAGGCCTCGCGGCCGAGATGCACGTTGGCGAACTCGAAGGCCGACAGGGCGGCCAACCCCATCACCTGAAAGCCGTCCTCCAGAATGAATCCGACCTGCCGCATCGGACGCTCCACGTTCATGTCCTGATTTGACGTTTATACGTCATTTAAGACACGCGCGTCCAGGGATAGGGTCCTGACATCGCCAACGGCCGCGCA
Source organism: Methylorubrum podarium (assembly GCF_022179745.1). Taxonomy (GTDB): domain Bacteria; phylum Pseudomonadota; class Alphaproteobacteria; order Rhizobiales; family Beijerinckiaceae; genus Methylobacterium; species Methylobacterium podarium. Next base: position 371 of record NZ_BPRD01000015.1, on the reverse strand, counting down.
GGCTCGGCAGATGCCGGGGCCGGCCCCAGGACAGGACGACGACCATGACCTCGACCTCCGGCACCGTGCTGATCACCGGCGCCTCCTCCGGCATCGGCGCCGTCTACGCCGATCGTTTCGCTCGCCGCGGCCACGACCTGATCCTCGTCGCCCGCAACCGGGCGCGGCTCGACGCGGTGGCCGACGACCTGTCCCGCCGCCACGGCGTCGCGGTCCGCACCGTCGAGGCCGACCTGACCGAGCGCGCGGGTCTCGCCGCGGTCGAGGAGATCCTCAAGAGCGACGCGTCCATCACGCATCTCGTCAACAATGCCGGCTTCGGCAGCGCCGCGCCGCTCGCCTCCGCCTCGGTGGACGAGATGGAACGGATG